>NZ_JAGPXV010000018.1:0-22613 GCF_018070405.1 Micromonospora sp. D75 | reverse complement strand
GGATCACGTCACCGAGCCGTTGTCGCAGGCGCTGCGCAGCGGCCGGCTGAACCACGCTTACCTCTTCTCCGGCCCCCGGGGCTGTGGCAAGACCTCCAGCGCCCGGATCCTGGCCCGCTCGCTCAACTGTGAGCAGGGCCCCACGCCCGAGCCGTGCGGGCAGTGCGAGTCCTGCCGTTCGCTCGCGACCGACGGTGCCGGCTCGATCGACGTGATCGAGATCGACGCGGCCAGCCACGGTGGTGTCGACGACGCCCGTGAGCTGCGGGAGAAGGCGTTCTTCGCGCCGGCCCGCAGCCGCTTCAAGATCTACGTCATCGACGAGGCGCACATGGTCTCGTCGGCCGGCTTCAACGCGCTGCTGAAGCTGGTCGAGGAGCCCCCGGAGTACGTCAAGTTCATCTTCGCCACCACCGAACCGGAGAAGGTCCTCGGCACGATCAAGTCGCGGACCCACCACTACCCGTTCCGGCTGATCCCGCCGAAGGTGCTCCGTCCCTACCTTGAGCAGCTCTGCGAGGCCGAGGGCGTCACTGTCGACCCGGCTGTCTTCCCGCTGGTGGTCCGCGCCGGTGGCGGTAGCGCCCGGGACAGCCTCTCCGTACTCGACCAGCTCATCGCCGGCGCCGGCCCGGAGGGTGTCGGCTACGCCCGGGCCGCCGCGCTGCTCGGCGTCACCGACTCGGCGCTGTTCGACGAGATGTGCGACGCGCTCGCCGCCGGTGACGGCGCCGCCGCGTACGCGACTGTCGACCGGGTCGCCGAGGCCGGCCACGACCCGCGCCGCTTCGCCTCCGACCTGCTGGAACGCCTCCGCGACCTGATCGTGCTCCAGCAGGTGCCGGATGCCGCCGCCAAGGGCCTCATCGACGGCCCGGCCGACCAGATCGAGCGGATGGCCGCCCAGGCGCAGCGCCTCGGCCCGGCCACGCTGTCCCGATGCGCGGACATCGTGCACAACGGCCTGGTCGAGATGCGCGGCACCACGGCGCCCCGGCTGCTGCTGGAGCTGATCTGCGCCCGGATGCTGCTGCCCGGCGCGGACGACTCGTCCGGCGGTCTGCTCCAGCGCCTGGAGCGGATGGAACGCCGGCTGACGCTGGGCGGCGTCGAGCCGTCGCCGTCCGCGCATCCCACCCAGACCCCTGAGGTACGCCCGGCGGCTCCCGCCCCGGGCGCGGCTGCCGCCGCGGTCCACCCGGGAGCCGCCGGCACGCCGGCGGCTCCCGGTGCCCCGACCGGTGCCGCCGCCGCACGTGCCGCCGCAGCCGCCGCTGCCGGTTCCCGCAGCGCCGCGCCCGGTTCCCGCCCGGGCTCTGCCGTCGGGGCTACCGGCTCCCGTCCCGCCCCGGCCGGTGCGGCTGCCGACGCCGGCCCGGCCGCTGCCGATTCCGGCTCGTCGACGACCGAGGCGGCAGCGGCTGGCGGAACTCACCCCGGCACGGACGCCGGGTTCTCCGCGTCGGCCTCCGAGCGGTCAACTGCCGGCCCGACGACTTCCGGTCAGGCCGCCGCCCGACGCCCGGTGCCGCCGTCTGCGGTGATGCCCGACCCGGCCACGCCCGAGCCGCCCCGCCCCGGCGCGGCGAATCCGGGGGCGCTCGACGCGGTGGCGGTGCGCCGGGTCTGGCCCGAGGTAGTAGGCAAGGTGAACCGGAGCAACAAGCGGATCGCCGCGCTGATGCGGGACGCGGTGGTGCGCGACCTGGACGGCGACACGCTCGTGCTGACCGTGAAGTCGACGGTGCTGGCGAAGATGATGGCCGACCACGCGGCCGTGCTGACCGACGCGCTCTACGAGGAGTTCGGCGGTCGCTGGCAGATCCGCTGCGAGGTGGCGGGCGAGCGCGGCGCCGCATCGCTCGGCGGCCCGTCCCGCCCGTCCGGCGCGGCACGAGCGCAGACCGACAGCACGCCCGACCGCGCACCGTCCGACAGCGTCCCGGGCCGCCCGGCGTCCGACACCTCACCCGGTCGCCCGGCCCCCGGAGTGGCGGCCAATGCTCAGGCGCGCTCCGATTCCGGCAGCTCGGGCGACTTCTCCCACTCGACCACACCCGACGCGAGCCGTCCTGGCTCGACGGACGCCGGACCGGGCCGTCCTGACTCCGGTGCTGCCGGTCGTCCGGCATCCGCCGGTCTCGGCGACGCCCCGGGACAGCCGGTGTCCGGCTCGACCGGTGCCACAGGCAACCGAACCCTCGGCAGTCAGGGAGCGGCCGGGCAGGCCGACGAGGACGACTGGCCGGAGCCGGTGCGGCCCGGTGGCGCGGCGACCGCTGCCGCCTCGGCCGCGAGCGCCGGCGACGCGGAGGACTGGCCGGCGGCGGCACGTCCGGGCGGGGGCACGGCGACCGCTACCGCCCCTGTCGCCGTACCCAAGCCTGCCGCACCCCCGACGGCGCCGGCCGGTGGGGCGAGGCCGGCGGGCGGCGGGCCGAAGAACAGCGCGATCGCGGCGGCGCGTGCCGCAGCGGCGGCGGCTGCTGCGGGCGGTGGTCCCGGCAAGGGGTCGCGCGCGGCGCAGCCGGCGCGGAAGACGGCCGACGCCGAGTGGGCGGGCGAGCCGCCCTACGACCCGGACTTCGACGGCCCGGTGCGGGGTGGGCGGGCGCCCGCCGCGGCGCCGGCCTACGAGGGGTTCGACCCGGGCGACGAGCCGCGCGACGACGTGATCGACGAGCGGACGGCCCGGCAGTCGAGCGAGGAGCAGGCGGTTCAGCTGCTGCGTGAGACGTTCGGGGCCGAGAAGATCGACGAGGTGGACGCGCGCTGAGCGCGCGCCGACCGAGAAGGAGCTGCGCCGCGGCCCGACTAGGCTGGGCGCGGCCGAGCAGACGAGTGGAAGAAGGAGCGGTCCGTGCGCCCAGGTGGACAGCCGAACATGCAGCAGATGCTGAAGCAGGCGCAGAAGATGCAGCAGCAGATCGCCAAGGCCCAGGCCGAGCTGGCCGAGGCGGAGCTGACCGGCACCGCCGGCGGTGGCCTGGTCACCGCCACAGTCGCCGGCACCGGTGAGCTGAAGGCGATCAAGATCGACCCGAAGGCGGTCGACCCGGAGGACGTCGAGACGCTCGAGGACCTGGTGGTCGCGGCCGTGCACAACGCCGCCGAGGCGGCCCGCGAGCTGACCGAGAAGAAGATGGGCCCGGTCGCGGGCGGCATGGGCGGCCTCGGCCTGCCCGGGTTCTGAGCCGGCAGATGTACGAGGGTGCCATCCAGGATCTGATCGACGAGCTGGGCCGGCTGCCGGGCGTGGGCCCGAAGAGCGCCCAGCGGATCGCGTTCCATGTGCTGTCGGCGGATCCGGCCGACGTGAACCGGCTGGCCGGCGCGCTGCGCAAGGTCAAGGACCTGGTCCGGTTCTGCACGACCTGCTACAACGTGGCCGAGTCGGAGCAATGCCGGATCTGCCGCGATCCCCGGCGTACCGACGAGGTGCTCTGCGTGGTCGAGGAGCCCAAGGACGTGGTGGCGATCGAGCGGACCGGCGAGTTCCGCGGGCGCTACCACGTGCTCGGTGGCGCGATCAATCCGCTGGAGGGCATCGGTCCGGACAACCTGCGGATCCGTGAGCTGATGACGCGCCTCGGCAGTGGTTCGGTACGTGAGCTGATCCTGGCCACCGACCCGAACACCGAGGGCGAGGCGACCGCCACCTATCTGGCGCTGATGGTCAAGCCGATGGGGATCGCGGTGACCCGGCTGGCGAGTGGGTTGCCGGTCGGCGGCGATCTGGAGTACGCCGACGAGATCACGCTGGGCCGCGCGTTCGAGGGGCGCCGAGCCGTCTGAGTTGTGCCGCGTCGCTTCCGGCGGGTGCCCTGCGGGGTGCCCGCCGGACGCGTTCGCGCGCTGGAACCCGGCGCGCGCCGATCTGACACGAACGTGCGTCCGGGACCGGATCGACGTAATAAATTCGGCCTTCAAACCGACGAAAATTCGGCGCTAGGCAGTGTTCTCCTTCGAATCGAATGCCTCGATCCAGAACAGACACGATTCGATACCAACCCGCCCCCCGCCCGTTTCCGCGCCGTCCACCCGAGGGCTAAGGTCTGCGCACATCGGTGACCCTGTCACCACGTTGTCCGTACCCCCAAGGACGAGGTGAAGCACCATGCGTGCATCCAGGCCGAAGGTCGCAATCGCGGCCGTCGCGGTCGCGGCCCTCGCGGTTGCAGGCTGCGCCGAGAGCGACCGTGAGAGCGGCTCCGGAGGAAATAGCAAGAAGGACACCCTCGTCTTCGGCGTCGCCGGAGACCCGAAGGTGCTCGACCCCAGCTTCGCCAGCGACGGTGAGTCGCTGCGCGTGGCGCGCCAGGTCTTCGAGACGCTGGTCCGTCCGGAGGAGGGCGGCACCAAGGTGACGCCGGGCCTCGCGGAGTCCTGGACGCCGGACGCGGCGGGCACCACCTGGACCTTCAAGCTCCGCTCGGGCGTGAAGTTCCACGACGGCACCGACTTCAACGCCGAGGCCGTCTGCGCCAACTTCGACCGCTGGTACAACGCCAAGGGCCTCATGCAGAGCCCGGACGTGACCGCGTACTGGCAGGACGTCATGGGCGGGTTCGCCAAGAACGAGGACCCGGAGCTGGGGCCGAGCCTCTTCAAGTCCTGCACCGCCAAGGACGCCACCACTGTGGACCTCACGTTCACCCGGGTCTCCAGCAAGATCCCGGCCGCGCTGATGCTGCCGTCGTTCTCGATGCAGAGCCCCAAGGCGATGGAGCAGTACGACGCCAGCAACGTGACCGGCACCGCCGAGGACATCAAGTACCCGGCGTACGCGATGGAGCACCCGACCGGCACCGGCCCGTTCAAGTTCAAGGCGTGGGACATCGCGAACAAGACGCTCACCATCGAGCGCAACGACGACTACCACGGCGAAAAGGCCAAGCTGAAGACCATCATCTTCAAGACGATCTCGGACGAGAACGCCCGCAAGCAGGCGCTCCGCTCGGGTGACATCCAGGGCTACGACCTGGTCGGCCCGGCGGACGTGGAGCCGCTGAAGAAGGAGGGCTTCAACGTCCTCACCCGGCCCGCCTTCAACATCCTCTACCTGGCGATCAACCAGAAGGGGAACCCGAAGCTGGCCGACCTGAAGGTCCGGCAGGCCATCGCGCACGCGCTGAACCGGCAGGCCCTGGTCGACTCGAAGCTCCCCCCGGGCGCCAAGGTCGCGATGAACTTCTTCCCCGACACCGTCGAGGGCTGGAACGGCGACGTCACCAAGTACGACTACGACCCGGCCAAGGCCAAGGCTCTGCTGGCCGAGGCGGGCGCGTCGAACCTGACGCTGCGGTTCCACTACCCGACCGAGGTCACCCGGCCGTACATGCCGAACCCGAAGGACATCTTCGAGCTGCTCTCGGCGGACCTCAAGGCGGTCGGCATCAACGTCCAGGCCATCCCGCTCAAGTGGAGCCCGGACTACCTGAACGCCACCACCTCCGGCAACAAGCACGACCTGCACTTCCTCGGCTGGACCGGTGACTACGGCGACGCGTACAACTTCATCGGCACCTTCTTCGACCGCCAGAAGGACGAGTGGGGCTTCAACAACCCCGCGCTCTTCGCGCAGTTCAAGGACGCCGACACCACCGCCGACGTGGCGGCCCGGACGGAGAAGTACAAGGCGCTGAACAAGACGATCATGGACTTCCTGCCGGGTGTGCCGATCTCGCACTCCCCGCCGGCGATCGTGTTCGGCAAGGACGTGACCGGGGTCAAGGCGAGCCCGCTCACCGACGAGCGGTACTCGAGCGCAGAGTTCAAGTGATCTGAACGCACCGTACGCGGGCGGGCGCTGTGACCACAGCGCCCGCCCGCACCCCTCCGCACACCCTCCGAGGCGCCCGTGTTCCGGTTCATCGTCAGACGCCTGCTACAGCTGATACCCACGCTGTTCGGGCTCTCCGTTTTGCTGTTCATCTGGCTCCGCCGACTTCCCGGCGGTCCCGAGACCGCGATCCTCGGTGAACGGGGCACGCCCGAGTCGCGCGCCGCGATCCGGCGCAACCTCGGTCTCGACGAGCCGATCCTGGTTCAGTACGCCCGTTTCCTGCGGCGGATGATCCGGCTCGACCTGGGCACGTCGACCGGCACGAAGCGGGCCGTCACCACGGAGTTCCTGGAGCGGTTCCCCGGCACCGTCGAGCTGACCGTCATGGCCATGATCCTCGCGGTCGGCATCGGGATCCCGCTCGGCTACCTCGCCGCCCGCCGCCGCGGCCGGTTCCTCGACCACGCCTCGGTCGGCGGATCGCTCATCGGCATCTGCATCCCGGTCTTCTTCCTGGCGTACGTGCTCAAGGCGATCTTCGCCGAGAACCTGGGCTGGTTCCCCTCCAGTGGCCGGCAGGACCCGACCATCGGGGCGACCCGGGTCACCAACTTCTTCGTCCTCGACGGGATCATGACCCGCGAGTGGGACGCCGCCGCCGACGCGCTCTGGCACCTCGTGCTGCCGGGCATCGCGCTGGCGAGCATCCCGCTCGCGATCATCGTCCGGATCACCCGGGCCAGCGTCCTGGAGGTGCTCAACGAGGACTTCGTCCGGACCGCCGAGGCCAAGGGCCTGACCGAGCGGACCGTCCGTCGCCGGCACGTGCTGCGTAACGCGATGCTGCCGGTGGCCACCTCGATCGGTCTGCAGACCGGTCTCCTGCTCTCCGGCGCGGTGCTCACCGAGACCGTGTTCGCCTTCAGCGGCATCGGCGCGTTCGTCGCCGAGTCGATCAGCCAGCGCGACTATCCGGTGCTGATGGGCTTCATCATGATCATTGCGGTGGTGTACGTGCTGGTGAATCTCCTGGTCGACCTCTCCTACAGCGTGATCGACCCGAGGGTGAGGGTGCGATGACCATCACCGGAGGCAAGAAGCGCGAGAAGATCGACCGGCTCGCCGAACTGTCCGCCCGCGAGGACGAGCAGGGGGTGAGCCTCTGGAAGGAGGCGTTCCGCCGCCTGCGGCGCAACCCGGCGGCCATCATCGGCGTCGTCATCCTGGCCGTCTTCGTCCTGGTCGCGGTGATCGGGCCGTTCTTCGTCCCGTACAGCCCGACGGACTCGATCGGCATCCGGGAAGGGCTGGTCAAATCCGGCCAGGGCGTCATCCCGGGCGCCTCCGCCGACCACTGGCTGGGCTTCGACCACCAGGGCCGGGACGAGTTCAGCCGGCTGGTCGTCGGGGCCCGGCAGACGCTGCTCGTCGGCGTGGTCTCCACCCTGATCGGTCTCGCGGTCGGCGCGCTGATCGGCGGCGTCGCCGGCGCGGCGGCCGGGCTGGGCGGACGCTGGGGCCGCTGGATCGACAGCACCCTGATGCGCTTCATCGACATGCTGCTGGCCATGCCGAGCCTGCTGCTCGCGGTGAGCATCGCGGCGCTGCTCGGCGCCAGCCTCACCACCGTGATGATCGCCGTCGGTGTGGTGTCCGTGCCGATCTTCGCCCGGCTGCTGCGCGGCTCGATGATCGCGCAGTCCAACAGCGACTACGTGCTGGCGGCGACGGCGCTCGGCGTGAAGCGGTCGAAGATCGCCCTCACCCACGTGGTGCCGAACTCGATCGCCCCGGTCATCGTCCAGGCCACGCTGACGCTGGCGACCGCGATCATCGAGGCCGCCGCGCTCTCCTTCCTCGGCCTCGGCAACCCCGACTCGGCCATCCCGGAGTGGGGCGTCATGCTCGCCGACGCGCAGCCGTACCTGGGCATCCGGCCGGGCCTGGCGATCTACCCGGCGCTCGGCATCATCATCACCGCGCTCGGTTTCACCCTGCTCGGCGAGGCGATGCGCGAGGCCCTCGACCCGAAGCTGCGGAAGTAGGTCTCTCATGGCACTGCTCGAAGTGGACGACCTCTCCGTCACGTTCGCCCGGCGTGGGCAGCGCACCGTGCGCGCGGTGGACGGGGTGTCCTTCTCGGTCGACGCCGGCGAGGTGGTCGGCCTGGTCGGCGAGTCCGGCTGCGGCAAGAGCGTCACGTCGCTGGCGATCATGGGGCTGCTGCCCAAGCAGCCGGGCCTGCGGGTCGGCGGCAAGGCGGTCTTCGACGGCACCGACCTGCTCCAGCTCGACGACCGGTCCCGCCGCGACATCCGCGGCCGGGACGTGGCGATGATCTTCCAGGACCCGCTCTCCTCGCTGAACCCGGTCATCCCGATCGGGCTGCAGGTGACCGAGGTGCTGACCCGCCACCGGGGGATGAAGGGCGAGGCGGCCGCCAAGGAGGCCGCCGAGCTGCTCGACCGGGTGGGCATCCCGGACCCGCGCCGCCGGCTCAAGGAGTACCCGCACCAGCTCTCCGGCGGCATGCGGCAGCGGGCGCTGATCGCCATGGCGGTCGCCTGCCAGCCCCGGCTGTTGATCGCCGACGAGCCGACCACCGCGCTCGACGTCACCATCCAGGCGCAGATCCTGGAGTTGCTGAAGGACCTGGTCCGCGACTCCGGCACCGCGCTGGTGATGATCACCCACGACCTCGGCGTGGTGGCCGGCATGTGCGACACCATCAACGTGCTCTACGCCGGCCGGGTGGTGGAGACGGCCACCCGCCGTCCGCTCTTCCGCCAGCCCCGGCACCCGTACACCGAGGGGTTGCTCGCTTCGGTGCCCCGCCTGGACGCCGGCCGTGGCGAACGGCTCAACCCCATCCCCGGCTCGGTGCGCGACGTGCTGCCCTGGCCGGACGGCTGCGCGTTCGCCCCGCGCTGCGCCCGCCGTGTCGACGAGTGCGTGGGCGAGCCGCCGGAACTGGTGCTCACCCACGACGCGCGCAGCTACCGCTGCGTCAACCCGGTGCCGATCCCCGGCCTGACCCCGGAGGCGGAGGTCCGGGCCACCGCGCCGACGACCGCCGAGCCGGGTACGGTGCCGGCCCAGGCCGAGCCGGCCGACCCGCCCGCGGCGCCCGGTTTCGGACCGGCACCGCGCGAGGAGGAGACCCCATGAGCGACAACGACATCCTCGTCGAGGTCCGCGACCTGAAGGTGCACTTCCCGATCCGGCGGGGCGTGCTCTTCGACCGGACCGTCGGGCACGTCAAAGCCGTCGACGGGGTCGACCTGAGCATCCCGCGCGGCAAGACGTACGGGCTGGTGGGCGAGTCGGGCTGCGGCAAGTCCACGCTCGGCCGGGCGCTGCTGCAGCTCACCCCGCCGACCGCCGGCGAGGTGCAGTTCGACGGCGTCGAGCTGACCACGCTGCCGGCCGGCAAGCTGCGGACGATGCGCCGCCGGATGCAGATGATCTTCCAGGACCCGATGTCCAGCCTGGACCCCCGGCAGAACGTCGAGTCGATCCTCACCGAGGGCCTCCAGACCCACGGCATCGGCACCGACCGCAACGACCGGCGGCGGATCATCGGTGAGACGCTGGACGCGGTGGGACTGCCCAAGTGGGCGCTGTCCCGCTACCCGCACGAGTTCTCCGGCGGCCAGCGCCAGCGCATCGGCATCGCCCGCGCGCTCGTCCTCGGCCCGGAGCTGATCGTCGCCGACGAGCCGGTCTCCGCGCTCGACGTGTCGATCCAGGCGCAGGTGGTGAACCTGCTGGACGAACTCCAGGACAGCCTCGGCCTGACCTACCTGGTCATCGCGCACGACCTGGCGGTGGTGCGGCACATCTCCGACATCGTCGGCGTGATGTACCTGGGCGCGCTGGTCGAGGAGGCGCCGAGCGACCGGCTCTACACCGAGCCGCTGCACCCGTACACCCGGGCGCTGATGTCGGCGGTGCCGGTGCCGGACCCGGACGTGGAGGACCGGCGCGAGCGCATCCTGCTCGCCGGGGACCTGCCGTCGCCGGCCAACCCGCCGTCGGGTTGCCGGTTCCACACCCGCTGCCCGTGGGCGCAGCCGACCCGCTGCGCCGACGAGCGGCCGGAGCTGCGCCAGATCGGCGCCAGCCGGGTGGCCTGCCACTGGGCCGAGCAGATCGCCGCCGGTGAGCTACACCCGCACGAGGTGACCGCGAAGATCACCCGGCCGGAGGGCGAGGGTGAGGAGCCGGGCGTGGTCTCCGCGCCCAGCGAGCCCGGCTCGTACGTCTGATCCGACAAAGGCGTGTCCCCACCGGGCCGGGTGGGGACGCGCCTTTTGTCTGTCGGTCAGCCCTCGGGGCGGTTGAGCAGCCCCACCGCGATCGTGTGCACGGCGTCCAGCGCCGCCGGGTCGGCCAGCGGCGCGGAACCGCCGGTGACCGCGTACCACTCGTCGGCGTCCTTGTACTGCACCCGCAGCGTCACCCGGCCGTCGGCGTGCTCGGTGCGCAGCGTCAGCTCGCCGGTCACCACGCCCACCTCGTCGGTCATGACCCCGCCCGGACCGGGGACGATGTCGGTGGTCCGGTCCGCCGGTCCGGCCGGCGCGCCCCCGGCCGGCGCCCCCGGCACCGCGTCGGCGGTCATGCCCGCCCCGGCGACGTCCGCCGACTCCGGCTGCCGGCCGTCCGCCGTCATCCCGGCCGAGGCCGGACCGGCGGGTGCGGCGTCTGTCTCCGGCGTGCCCGCCGGGGCCGGTGTGGCGTCCGGCCCGGTCACGGTTTGCTCGCCCATGTGCAGCCCTCCAGCATGTCGGTGAGAGCGGCCTTCTCGGCACTTGTCACAGTCAGCCGCCAGTAGTGCTTGACCGTCACCCAGTCCGCCGCGTACTGACACCAGGACGACCGGTTCGGCGGCTTCCACTGGGACGGATCCTGGTCACCCTTTGCCCGGTTGGACCGCGCCGAAACCGCGATGAGCTGCGGCCGGGTCAGGTCGTTGGCGAAGTCGCCGCGCTTCGAGTCGTCCCACTCGTCCGCGCCCGACCGCCACGCGGCGGCCAGCGGCACCGTGTGGTCGATGTCCACGCCCGACGGATCGGTCAGCACCACCCCGTCGTAGACGCTCTCCCACCGGCCACCCACCACGTTGCAGCCGGACAGCTTGATGTCCTCGCCGTCGCGCTGCAGCACGCTGTCGCGTACGTCGCAGTTCTTGCCGGTGCCCCGCCAGTGCGGGAAGCGGGAACGGCTGTAGCCCTTCATCGACCCGGCGGTGGCCACTGTCAGCTCACCGAGCTGCTTGTTGACGTTCCCGGCGGCGCTCGGCGGCGCCTCCGGCTCGGTGACCGACACCTCGCAGCCGGCCACGCCGAGGGCGAGCACCGCGCTCAGCGCGGCCGCCAGCCCGGCTCGGGCTCCTGATCTCGTACGCACAGACGACACCTCTCCAGCTTGCGTGCTCCGGGCGAGTCCGCACAGTACCCGGCGGCGGTTTCTGCGATTCGTGGCGTCGAGGATGGGCGGCGGGCAGAGTGGTGAGACGTGACCGCACCCGCACCCGCTCCCGCGCTGCGTACCGGCTCCGCCGCCGGACGCGGCACGCTGCTCGCCGCGATCCTCGCCTCCGGCATGGTGTTCCTCGACAGCACTGTCGTCAACGTCGCGCTGCCGCGCCTCGGCGCGGAGCTGGACGCCACCGTCGCCGGTCTGCAGTGGACCGTGAACGGCTACCTGCTCATGCTTGCCGCGTTCGTGCTGCTCGGCGGCGCGCTCGGGGACCGGTTCGGGCGGCGGCGCATCTTCCTGCTCGGCGTGGTCTGGTTCGCGGTGGCGTCGGTGCTCTGCGGGCTCGCCCAGGACACCGGCTGGCTCATCGCCGCCCGGTTCCTCCAGGGCGCCGGCGGGGCGCTGCTCACCCCCGGGTCGCTGTCGGTGCTCCAGGCCAGCTTCCACCCGGACGACAGAGGCCGGGCCATCGGCACCTGGTCCGGACTGTCCGGCGTGTCCACAGCGCTCGGCCCGCTGCTCGGCGGCTGGCTCATCGACACGCTCTCCTGGCGGTGGATCTTCTTCGTCAACCTGCCGTTGGCCGTGGGCGTGGTGTTCGCCGCGCTGCGCTGGGTGCCGGAGAGCCGCGACGAGGCGGCGTCTCGTACCGGAAAGGGGCGGCGGTTCGACGTGGCCGGTGCGCTGCTCGGCGCGCTCGCGCTCGGCGGAGTCACGTACGCGCTGATCGACGCCCCGGCGCGCGGCGCCTCCCCGGCGGTGCTGGTCGCGGCGGTGCTCGGGGTGGTCGCCGTGGTGGTGTTCGTGCTGGTCGAGCGGCGGCGTGGCGACACCGCGATGCTGCCCACCGGGCTGTTCTCCAGCCGGCTGTTCTCCGTGCTGAACGTCTTCACCGTCGTGGTGTACGCCGCGCTCGGCGGGTTCACCTTCTTCCTCGCCGTCTACCTGCAGAACGTGGTCGGCTGGTCGGCGCTGCTCACCGGCCTGGCCACCGTGCCGATGACGGTGCTGCTGCTGGTCGGCTCGCCGCGCGCGGGCGCGCTGTCGGCCCGCATCGGACCCCGGCTGCCGCTCACCGTCGGCCCGGTGATCGCCGCCGTGGGTCTGCTGCTGCTGCGCCGGGTCGGGCCTGGTGCGTCGTACTGGGTGGACGTGCTGCCGGGCGTGGCGCTGTTCGGCGCCGGGCTCACGCTCGTGGTCGCGCCGCTGACCACGTCGGTGCTCGGCGCGGTCTCGGACCGGTTCGCCGGGGTGGCGAGCGGCTTCAACAACGCCGCGTCCCGGGCCGGCGGTCTGCTCGCGGTGGCCGCGCTGCCGCTGCTGGTCGGGCTGTCCGGCACCGGGTACGAGCAGAAGGGCGCGCTGGCAGGCGCGTACCGGGGGGCGTTGGCGTGGTGCGCGGGGCTGCTGCTCGCCGGCGCGGTGCTAGCCGCCGTGCTGATCCACCGCCCCGGGCGGAAGCGTTAAGAAGGGCCCCCTCCTATGCAGAATGCGTTAAGAAGGGGCCCTTCCTTACACCTCAGGCGCGGGTGCGGTTCACCGCGCTCGTGACCGCCTTGATCGAGGCGGTCACGATGTTCGCGTCCACCCCGACGCCCCACACCGTACGGCCGTCCACCTCGCACTCCACGTACGCGGCGGCCTGCGCGTCCCCACCGGAGGACAGCGCGTGCTCGTGGTAGTCGAGCACCCGTACCGCCACGCCCAGGGACTGCAGCGCGTTGACGTACGCGTCGATCGGGCCGTTGCCGACGGAGGTCAGCGCGCGGGTCTCCCCGCCGAAGCCGACGCGGGCGTCGATCTCGACCTTGCCGTCGACGGTGCCGATCGTGTACTCGGCCAGCTTCACGGCCGGGTCGACCTGGTGGTCGACCAGGTAGTTGCGGGCGAAGATCTCCCACATCGCGCCCGGCTCGACCTCGCCGCCGTCGTGGTCGGTGACCTGCTGCACCACGCCGGAGAACTCGATCTGGAGGCGGCGCGGCAGGTCGAGCTGGTGCTCGGTCTTCATGATGTACGCGACGCCGCCCTTGCCGGACTGCGAGTTGACCCGGATGACCGCCTCGTAGGTGCGGCCCAGGTCCTTCGGGTCGATCGGCAGGTAGGGCACCGCCCAGGTGAAGTCGTCCACCGGCACCCCGGCCGCCGCCGCGTCGGCGTTCAGCGCGGCGAAGCCCTTGTTGATCGCGTCCTGGTGGGAGCCGGAGAACGCGGTGTAGACCAGGTCGCCCGCGTACGGGTGGCGCTCGTGCACCGGCAGCTGGTTGCAGTACTCGACGGCGCGCTTGATCTCGTCGATGTTCGAGAAGTCGATCATCGGGTCGATGCCCTGGGAGAACATGTTCAGGCCCAGCGTCACCAGGTCGACGTTGCCGGTGCGCTCACCGTTGCCGAACAGGCAGCCCTCGATCCGGTCCGCGCCGGCCAGCAGGCCCAGCTCGGCGGCGGCCACGCCGGTGCCCCGGTCGTTGTGCGGGTGCAGGCTCAGCACCAGGCTGTCCCGCCGGGGCAGACGCCGGTGCATCCACTCGATCGAGTCGGCGTAGACGTTCGGCATCGCCATCTCGACCGTGGCCGGCAGGTTGATGATCAGCTTCCGGTCCGGCGTCGGGTCGATCACGTCGATCACCGCCGAGCAGACCTCCAGCGCGTACTCCAGCTCGGTGCCCGTGTACGACTCCGGCGAGTACTCGTAGTGGATGTCGGTGTCGGGGGTGTGGATCTCCGCGTACTTCTGGCACAGCCGCGCGCCCTGGGTGGCGATGTCGGTGATGCCGTCGCGGTCCAAGCCGAAGACCACCCGGCGCTGCAGCGTCGAGGTGGAGTTGTAGAAGTGCACGATGGCCCGGCGGGCGCCGCGCAGCGACTCGAAGGTCCGCTCGATCAGGTGCTCCCGGCACTGGGTCAGCACCTGGATGGTGACGTCCTCCGGGATCAGGTCCTGCTCGATCAGCTGCCGTACGAAGTCGTAGTCGGTCTGGCTCGCCGACGGGAAGCCGACCTCGATCTCCTTGTAGCCCATCTGCACCAGGAGCTGGAACATCCGGCGCTTACGCTCGGGCGACATCGGGTCGATCAGCGCCTGGTTGCCGTCGCGGAGGTCGACTGCGCACCAGCGGGGCGCGGCCTCGACGCGGCGGGTGGGCCAGGAGCGGTCCGGCAGGTCGACGCCGAACTCCCTGTCGTACGGGACGTAGCGGTGGACCGGCATCCGGCTGGGGCGCTGGCTGGCGAACGGATCGGTGGCGGTGACAGGTTGAGCCATCTCGGAGTGCTCCCTGGAACATGTGGCGTCAGCAGATCGGAAAGGTGTCGGCGAAATGCCGGGCGACGGTGCGCGGCGGTGCCGAGAAGAAGATCGGATGTGCTGGACGGCGCGTAGCGACTCCGCGACGAGGTGCCGGCCGGTCAGGCCTCGTCGCGGCAGCCAAGGAGAAGGTACGCGCGCCACATGACAAGGTCACCCTACGTGGTGGGACGTGCGGTGGGAAGGCTGGTCCGGACTATGGGACCAGAGTCACGGAGCCGGAGGGCTTCGCCACGTCCGGTAGCCGAGGTGTCCGTTCCGCCCGGGTCACCGCGGGCACGATCGCCAGTCCGACGAGGATGAAGATCGCCGCGGCCGGGTACCAGCCCCAGCCGCCGGTGCTCACGCCGAGCGCGGTCAGCCCGGCCGGAGCGATCAGGAACTGCAACTGGGAGCCGAGCCCGAACGCGCCGACGTACGCGCCGCGCTGGGCGGCGGGTGGCAGCGTGGCGGTGAGTCCCCAGGCGCCCGCCGACTCGATCAGCTCCGCCAGGATGAGCAGTGTCGCGGCGGCCACCAGCGCGACCACGGTGAGCGCTCCCCGGGTCGCGCCGGAAATCGGCAGGACCAGGCAGAACAGGGCGATCAAACCCGCGCCCCGACGGGACGCCCGGGCCGCGCCCGGCGCGTCGTCCGCGCCCCGGCTGGCGCGTACCTGGAACAGCACGATCAGCATGGTGTTGAGCAGCACCAGCCCGGCGATGATCGTCTTCGGCGCGTCGGTGTGGGTGAGGATCCACAGCGGCATCACCGTCAGGTAGAGCGTCTGGTGCGCGGTGAGCAGCCCGGAGAGCAGCGCGACGGTCATGAACGGCCGGTCCCGCAGCACCGCCAGCCGGCTCATCGGCTCGGCCGTGCGGGTCACCTCCGGCAGCCGGGGCAGCCGGCGGACGAAACCGGCGGTCACCAGGAAGACCACGGCGATGAACCAGACCATCAGGCGGTACGCCCAGATCGTGTCGACGGCCAGCACCAGGCCGCTGATCAGCGCGCCGATCCCGAAGCCGACGTTCAGCGAGGAGCGCTGGTAGGCCATGGCGGTGACCCGTTCCTCCGGGCGCAGCACGTTGATCGAGTAGACCTGGCGGGCCACGCCGGTCGCCGCGCCCGTCACGGCCAGCGCGATCACCACCGCGAGGAACCCGGCGAAGCCGCCGACGAACGGGTACGCCGCGAACAGCGCCGCGTCCAGCAACAGGCAGACGATCCACACCCGCTGCGGCCCGTACCGGTCGGTGAGCCCGCCCAGCGGCACGGTGCCGAGCAGTGACGCGCCGGCGGCGAGGGAGAGGCCGAGACCCACCTGGGCCGGACTCAGCCCGAGCGCCCGGGTGAAGAACACGGCGCTGCCCGCCTGGAACAGTCCGGTGCCGACGGCGTAGACCATCGCCTGCACGGCCAGGGCGCGGGTCAGCCCGGCCGGTGGTACGACGTCGCGGACGGCCGTGCGGATGCTCTCTCTGGCCCCCATGACCGATGAGCAGATCGTGCCCCCCACGCGCCGGTCGAGCCTTTTAGGCTGAGTCGAATCGGGGGGTGCGCATGTCCGAGTTGCGGTTCACGCTGGCCGACGTCGCGGGCGTGCGGTTCGGTATGTCGCCGGCCAACGAGACGGTCATGAGCATGTGGGCGCTCGCCGATCCGGCCCGCTATCCGGTGCACCTGCAGTGGATCGACCGGGCCCGGGCGACGCTGCGCCGCCCGGAGGTGGCCGAGCGCGTCGCTCCGCTGGTGCACCTCACCCTGCCGCGCCGCTGGCTGCCCGACTTCCTCACCCCGGCGGCCCGCCCCGGGGTGGAGATGGACGGCCAGCTCGACCAGATCGCCGCGACGCCACCCCACGTGGTGGTCCGGGACCTGCTGGCGACCACGCCGAGCGGACCACTACGCCCGTTCGGGCGGGCGTTGCTCGCCGACCCGACCGAGCTGTTGCCGCCGCTCGTCGAGGCGATGCGGGTCTGGTACGACGAGGCGATCGCCGCGGACTGGCCGCGGATGCGAGCGGTGCTCGACGCCGACGTCGCGTACCGGGCGGCCCAGCTCGCCGAGGGCGGGACGGGGAATCTGTTCGAGCGGCTCCACCCCGGCCTGCGGTGGCTCGGCGACCGGGTGGTCAGCGACGACCCGTTCGAGCGGGACTTCGACCTGCGGGGGCGAGGGCTGGCGTTGAACCCGAGCGTGTTCAGCCGCCAGCGGGTGCTGTGGAACCTGCTGGAGGACTCGTTGCCGGCCGCGGCGTACCCGGTTCGGGCGGTCGGGACGCTGTGGGAACGCGGACCTGAACCGGCCGGCGACGCGCTCGCCCGGGTGGTCGGCGGCGGTCGGGCCGCCCTGCTGAACCTGCTCGACGCGGCGACGACCACCACGGACCTCGCCCGGCTCACCGGGCTGTCCGCCGGGAACGTGTCCCAGCACCTCTCCGCGCTGCACGCCGCCGGTCTCGTCACCCGGTCCCGCGCCGGGCGGCACGTGCTCTACCGCAACACCGAGGTCGGTGCCGCGTTGCTCCGCGCCGCGCGTGGCGGCTGAGCGAAACGCGTCACGGCGCTCCCGGGCTCGGGGCGTCCCGGCTCACCGGCTCGCCGTCGGTCACCGCGCCGGCCAGTTCGACGGTGCCCGGCGCGGCGCCGGGCTCGCCGGTCAGCGTCAGCGTGCCGAAGCCGGCCCGGACCGCCGCCGGTGTGCCGTCCTCCCGGAAGCAGTAGATGCCCACGTCCAACGGCGCGTTCAGCGAGGCGGAGGTCGTGTCGACCGAGTAGCACCGGCCGGTGACGCCGGGCAGCGGCGCGGCGGGGGAGACAGCGAGCGGCGCGCGCCTGTCGGTCAGCACCTCCAGCCAGTCGGTGAACGGGTGCTGCACGCGGGGGTCGAGCCGGCGGGGCACCGCGTCGTCGGCGTCGCCGAGCCGGACACAGCTGGCCGCCTGCGTCCAGCCGGCCGAGGGCAGCGCGCACTGGAACAGCCCGTCGGAGGTGGCGGCGAGCGAGACGTCCACCGTCCCGTCCCGCCCCCAGCCGGGCACGTCGACCCGCCAGCTGCCGTCGTTGGCGCTGGTCACCGCCACCGTGCGGGGAGCGCCTTCGGCCGGGGTGAAGGAGTACGCGGCGGTGTGGTGCCGGTCCTGCGCGGCGGCGGCCAGCCCGGCCAGCTCGTCGCGGGCGGCGTCCACCTGCACCGGCACCGGGTCGGCGGAGCCGGTGGGCGCCGTCTCGGGCCGGTCGTTCACACAGGCGGCCAGCAGCGTCGGCAGGATGAGCGCGAGCGCGCCGGTCGCCCGGCGGGCCGCGCGTCGATGAGCGTGCACCGGCTCATTCTGCGTCGTCCGGGCGGCCGCGGACAGCCCACCGTACGGCTGTACCGCTTGGCGTGTCGCGTACTCCCGGGCTGGTGAGCCGCCCCACGCCGGGGCCGGATGGTGGGATCACCCGACCCGGCGTCGCGGGCCGCCCGATAGGCTGAGGCGGTCTGACACGCGCCGCCGGACCGAGAGACCCGGCGGCGTCGGCACGCTCAGGGTCGTCGCTGGGAGGGAGTGCACCGTCGTGGCACTCGTGGTGCAGAAGTACGGCGGGTCCTCCGTCGCCAACGCCGAGCGGATCAAGCGGGTGGCCGAGCGCATCGTGGCCGCGCGCAAGGCCGGCGACGACGTGGTCGTGGTGGTGTCCGCCATGGGCGACACCACCGACGAGCTGCTCGACCTCGCCAACCAGGTCAGCCCGCTGCCGCCCGGCCGCGAGCTGGACATGCTGCTCACCGCCGGGGAGCGGATCTCCATGGCGCTGCTCGCCATGGCCATCCACAACCTGGGGTACGAGGCCCGCTCGTTCACCGGTTCCCAGGCGGGCGTGATCACCACATCGGTGCACGGCCGGGCCCGGATCATCGACGTGACCCCGGGGCGGCTCAAGGGCGCGCTGGACGAGGGCGCGGTGGTCATCGTCGCCGGCTTCCAGGGCGTCTCGCAGGACACCAAGGACGTCACCACACTCGGGCGGGGCGGCTCGGACACCACCGCAGTGGCGCTCGCCGCCGCGCTGGAGGCGGACGTCTGCGAGATCTACACCGACGTGGACGGCATCTTCACCGCTGACCCGCGGATCGTGCCGAACGCCCGGCACATCACCCGGATCACCTACGAGGAGATGCTGGAGCTGGCCGCCTGCGGCGCGAAGGTGCTGCATCTGCGCAGCGTCGAGTACGCGCGGCGCGCGGGCTTGCCGATCCACGTCCGTTCGTCATACTCGACCAACACCGGCACGATGGTCACCGGATCGATGGAGGACCTTCCTGTGGAACAGGCACTGATCACCGGGGTCGCCCACGACCGCAGCGAAGCGAAGATCACGATCGTCGGCGTGCCCGACGAGCCGGGCGCTGCCGCGCGCATCTTCGACACGGTCGCCGGCGCGGAGATCAACATCGACATGATCGTGCAGAACGTGTCCACCGAGGGCACCGGCCGCACCGACATCTCGTTCACGCTGCCCAAGGCGGACGGCCCGACCGCGATGACCGCGCTCAGCAAGATCCAGGAGACGGTCAAGTTCAAGGGCCTGCTCTACGACGACCACGTCGGCAAGGTCAGCCTGATCGGCGCCGGCATGCGCTCGCACCCGGGCGTGGCCGCCGGCTTCTTCGCCGCCCTCGGCGCGGCCGGCGTCAACATCGAGATGATCTCCACCTCGGAGATCCGGGTCTCCGTGGTCTGCCGCGACACCGACCTGGACAAGGCGGTCCGCGCCATCCACGACGCCTTCGAGCTGGGTGGTGACACCGAAGCCGTCGTCTACGCCGGCACCGGGCGGTAACGCGCCGTGGCGTCGCTGCCCACCCTCGCCGTGGTCGGGGCGACAGGTGCCGTCGGTACGGTGATGTGCCAGATCCTCTCCTCCCGGCGCAACGTGTGGGGCGAGATCCGGCTGCTCGCCTCCGAGCGGTCGGCCGGCCGGCGCGTGCAGTGCCGGGGCGAGGAGCTGACCGTCCAGGCCCTCACCGCGGACGCTCTCGACGGCGTCGACGTGGCCATGTTCGACGTGCCGGACGACGTGTCGGCGCAGTGGGCCCCGGTCGCCGTCGCGCGTGGCGCGGTGGTGGTGGACAACTCCGGCGCGTTCCGGATGGACCGCGAGGTGCCGCTCGTCGTCCCCGAGATCAACCCCGACCAGGTGCGCAACCGGCCCCGGGGCATCATCGCCAACGCCAACTGCACCACGCTGGCCATGATCGTGGCGATCGCCCCACTGCACCGCGCGTACGGCCTGCGCGAGCTGGTGCTCGCGTCGTACCAGGCGGTGTCCGGGGCCGGGCAGGCCGGCGTGGACGCGCTGCACCTGCAGCTCGGCAAGATCGCCGGGGACCGGGCGCTCGGCTCCCGCGCCGGTGACGTGCGCCAGGCCGTCGGCGACGAGCTGGGTCCGTTCCCGGCGCCGCTGGCGCTCAACGTCGTACCGTGGGCGGGCTCGCTCGCAGACGACGGCTGGTCGTCGGAGGAGTTGAAGCTCCGCAACGAGTCCCGCAAGATCCTCGGGCTGCCCGATCTCAAGGTCTCCGCCACCTGCGTACGGGTGCCGGTGGTGACCGGTCACTCGGTCGCCGTGCACGCGGTCTTCGCCACCGAGGTGGACGCCGAGGAAGCCCGCGAGGTGCTGCGCAACGCGCCGGGCGTGATCCTGGTCGACGACCCGGCGTCCGGGGAGTTCCCGATGCCGATCGACGCGGTCGGCACCGACCCGTCCTGGGTGGGCCGCATCCGCCGCGCGGTCGACGACCCGAGAGCCCTCGACCTTTTCGTGACCGGCGACAACCTCCGCAAGGGCGCCGCCCTGAACACGGCCCAGATCGCCGAACTCCTCGCCAGGGAACTCACCGCCTAGCCCCGTCGATCTTGCACTTCGCGCCTTGGCATAAGGGGTAAATGCCCCGTGCTTCGGGCCGCAAGTGCAAGATCGCGGGATCGCGGGGGACAAGGTGGGTCAGGCGGCGGAGAGGTGGACTCCGTCTCGGCCGTGGCGCTTGACCGCGTAGAGGGCCTGGTCGGCTCGGTGCAGGGTGCGTTCGGGGGACTCGCCGGGCCGCGGCAGCGCGATGCCGACGCTGATCGTCCGGCCGGTACGGCGGGCCGCCTCGGTGAGCCGCTCGGCGATCCGGACCGCCTCCTCCGGGCGGCTCACCTCGATCACCGCCACGAACTCGTCCCCGCCGGTCCGGTACAGCTCGTCGCCCTGGCGCAGCGCGCCCTCCAGTGCCCGGGCCAGCCCCACCAGCAGCCGGTCGCCGGCCTGGTGGCCGTACGTGTCGTTGACGTCCTTGAACCCGTCCACGTCGATCGCCAGCAGGGCGGTACGCCCCGGCGTGGCGGTGGCGATCCGCTGCCCGAACGGGCCGGTGTGCCGTAGCCCGGTGAGCGGGTCGGAGCTGGCCTGCTCGCGCAGCCGGGCGAGCGTACGCAGCCGGTCCAGGCAGGTCCACGCCTGCCCGGCGAGCAGTTCGATCAGGTTGACAGTGGTCGGGTCGGGGCGCAGGCGCTGCTCGTCGGCGACCAGCAGCACGCCGCCGGCAGCCGGCGTGCCGACCGGCACCGCCACCAGTGTGCGCGCGCCCGCCCGGGTCAGCGGCAGGTACTCCTCGGTGGGCGGGTGCCCCGCCTCGCCCAGCGTGTACGCCGAGCCGTACCGGTGGGCCCGGTCGATCATGCGGTCCAGCGCGGCCGGGCCGGCCTCGGCCAGCTCGGCGCGGATGCGTGCCTCCAACTCGCCGGGGGTGTCGGTGGGCGCGCCGAGGCGTGGGCCGCTCCGCCCGGTGAGGACCAGCACGGCGGCGGAGAGCGCCGACACGTCCCGGGCCGCGGCGAGCGCGGCGGTCATCAGGTCCCAGTCGGTCGGGGCGGCGGTGAACGCGGCGGCGTGCCGGAGCAGCTTCTCGCTGCGGCTCTCGGCCGGTGACCCGCCGAGCGCGGCGATCCGCCCGCCGAGGCGGTCGGCCACCAGTTCGGCGGTCTCCCGCCACGCCGCGAGCGGGACGGACTCGCACCACTGCAGGTCGAGCACGCCGATGGGCCGGCCGTCCGGGTCACGTACCGGAACGCAGAGTTCGGCGGTGACGTCCGGCCGGACCGGCAGGTAGTCGGGGTCGGCGCTCACGTCGGGCACGACGGCGGTCACCCCGGAGGCGTACACCCGCCGCACCACCGAGGGTTCGGGTCGGTGGCGGGCGGGCGCGTCGGCGGTCGCCGGGACGTGCGAGAAGACCTGCCACGCGCCGGTGGCGGCGACGCAGCGCAGACGGTCGTGGACCCGGAGCAGGACGGCGGCGGTCGCCGGGGTGTGCCGGGCGAGCGCGGCGACCGTCCACTGGCACGCCTCCGGGACGGTGGACGCCGTGGGGAGGCGCACCGTGACGTCGCGGAGTACTCGCTCGTGATCCACGTCGTTCCTGCTCGGAGGGGGTAGGTCGCGATCAAGCGTACTCAGCGCGACCGTCACCGACCTTCGTACACATGTGCTATCCACAGGCTGTGGACGCAGCCTGTGGGCGGGATCGGGCCTGCGCGGAGAGGGCGCGCGGCGATAGCGTGAGGGCCCGGGCACCCCGAGGAGGCGGCCGATGCTCATCGCCCAGCTCAGCGACCCGCACGTGACCACCGGCCCGCTCGCGGCCGACCCGGCGTCCGGGCTGCACCGGGCGCTCGGCACGGTGCTCGCGCTGCGTCCCCGGCCCGACTGCGTGGTGATCACCGGCGACCTGACCGCCAACGGCCGGCCGGACGAATACCTCGCCCTGCGCGAGATCGTCGGCGCGTTCCCGCTACCGGTGCACCTGGCCACCGGCAACCACGACGACCGCGAGTCGCTGCTCGACACGTTCGGCGGCACCCCCTACCTGGCCGGCGGCTTCTCGGCGCACTACCACGTCGACCTGCCGGACGCGACGCTCGTGGTGCTCGACTCGCTCACCCCGGGCAGCACCGGCGGCCGGCTCGGCGACGAGCAGCTCGCCTGGCTCGACGGGGTGCTCGGCGGGCGTACCGACGCGCCCGCC
>NZ_JAGPXV010000179.1:0-9400 GCF_018070405.1 Micromonospora sp. D75 | reverse complement strand
GTGCTCGGGCTGACCGCCGTGGTGCTCTCCGGGCTGGTCTTCGCGCTCGGCGTGTTCGACGGACGCCCGGTCACGCAGATGGCGGTCACCGCGGTGAGCCTCGTGGTGGCGGCCGTACCGGAGTCGCTGCCCGCCGTCGTCACGCTCGCGCTCGCCCTGGGCGCACGCCGGATGGCCGGCAGCCGGGCCATTCCCCGGCGGCTGCACGCGGTGGAGACCCTCGGGTCGGTCACCGTGATCGCCTCCGACAAGACCGGCACGCTCACCGAGGGCCGGATGGCGGTGCAGCACGCGGTAGTGCCCGGCCGCGACCGCTACGCCGTGACCGGCACCGGCTACGCGCCCGACGGCGAGGTGCGCCACCGGGGCGAGCCGGTGAGCGCCCCGGACGAGCTGCGCGCCCTCGCCCGCGCCGGGCTGCTCTGCAACGACGCCATGCTGACCCCGCCGACCGGCGAACGGCCGGAATGGACAGCGATCGGCGACCCGCTGGAGGCCGCGCTCGTCACGTTCGCGGCCCGCTGCGGTCTGGACCCGGAGACCACCCGCGAGGCCTGGCCCCGGGTCGCGGAGGCCCCGTTCGACCAGGACCTGCGCCGGATGACCACCGTGCACCGCCGCTGCGACGGGCGCTATCTCGTGGTCTGCAAGGGCGCGCCGGAGAACCTGCTGGCGCCGCCGCTGATGGACGCCGGCGCCGAGGAGCTGGCCGAGCTGACCGATGCCGCGCACCGGCTCGCCGCCGAAGGGCTGCGGGTGCTGGCGGTGGCCTCGGCCGTGGTCGACACGCTGCCGGACCCGGCCCGGCCGACCGGCCTGCGCCCGCTGGGCCTGGTCGCGGTCGGTGACCCGCTGCGCACGGCGGCACCCGGCATCGCGGCGGGCTTCGAGCAGGCCGGCATCCGGCTGGTCCTGATCACCGGCGACCACCCGGCGACGGCCGCCGCCATCGGCGGCCGGCTCGGGCTCTGGCGCGACGGCGACCCGCTCGCCAACGGCGACGACGGCGACCCGGGCGGCGCCCACCCCGACACCCGGGTGTACGCGCGGACCCAGCCGGAGCAGAAGCTCGACATCATCGCCGGCCTTCAGGACCGGGGACATGTCGTGGCGATGACCGGCGACGGCGTCAACGACGCCCCGGCGCTGCGCCGGGCGGACATCGGCGTGGCGATGGGCGGCGGCACCGAGGTAGCCCGGCAGGCCGCCGACCTGGTGCTCGTCGACGACGACCTGACCACCGTGGCGACCGCCATCGGCGAGGGCCGCCGGATCTACGACAACATCCGCCGGTTCCTGCGCTACGCGCTCGCCGGCGGGGTCGCCGAGATCGCGGTGATGCTGCTCGGACCGCTGGTCGGCCTGCCGGTGCCGCTGCTGCCGGCGCAGATCCTCTGGATCAACCTGCTCACCCACGGCGTACCCGGGGTGGCGCTGGGCGCGGAGCCGGCCGAGCCGGGCACGCTGCGCCGCCGTCCCCGCTCGCCGCAGGAGTCCGTGCTCGGCGGCGGCCTCGGCCGGGACGTGCTGGTCACCGGCGCGCTCATCGCCGCGGCGACGCTCGGCGCCGGCGTGTGGGCCGCCGCGGCGGACCGGCCGTGGCAGTCGGTGGTTTTCGTGGTGCTCGGCCTCGCCCAGCTCGGCGTGGCGCTGGCCGTCCGCGCGACCCGGGCGCCCGGCTCGCGGGAGCACAACCGCGCCCTGCCGGTGGCGGTCGCGATCTCCGCGGTCCTCCAGGTCGCCGGCGTGCTGCTGCCGCCGCTGCGCGAGCTGCTCGGCACGTCCCCGCTGAGCGCGCTCGACCTGCTCGCCTGCGCCGCGATCGGCGTCCTGCCCGGGCTGGTGCTGCGGCTGACCCGCCGCTCCGGTACGGCCGACGGGACCGACGGCCCTCGCGCCGGGACCCAGGACCCTGCCCGGCCGGCCGCCGGACGGGCAGGCTGAGGACAGTGAAGGAGGCGTCATGACAATCCACTCGCAGGCCCCCGTCGTGGTGGGCGTGGACGGGTCGGCCACCGCCCTGGACGCGGTCCGGGTCGCCGCCCGCGAGGCCGCCGACCGGAACCGGCCGCTGCAGGTGGTGCACGCGTTCATCTGGCCGCTGACCCGCGCGCCGCTCACCCCGGCCCCGGGCGCGCCCGCCGGGGCCGGCCTGCGCAACCAGGCCGAACGGTGCGTCGCCGAGGCGGTCGCCGAGGCCGGCAAGGTAGCGCCGGACGTACCGGTCACCGGCGTGGTGGTCGACGGCGCGCCGGCCGCGGTGCTGGTCGCCGAGTCCCGCGACGCCGCGCTGATCGTGCTCGGACACCGCGGCCTGGGCGGCTTCGCCGGCCTGCTCATCGGCTCGGTCACGCTCCAGGTGTCCGCCCGCGCCCACTGCCCGGTGCTGGTGACGCGCGGCGAGGCACGCGCCGACGGCCCGGTCGTGGTCGGCGTGGACGGCTCCGAGCTGTCCACCGCGGCGGTCGGGTTCGCGTACGAGGAAGCCGCCCGCCGGGGCGCCTCGCTGATCGTGGTGCACGCCTGGCTGTACCCCACTCCGATGGGCCCCGGCGACATCCTGCCCCTGGTGTACGACCCGGAGGCGCTCGCCGAGGAGTCCCGGCGCGTCGTCGCCGAGTCTGTCGCCGGCTGGTCGCAGCGTTACCCCGACGTGCCGGTGCGGCAGCGGTCGATCCGCGGCGCCCCGGCCCGGGTGCTGGTCGAGGAGTCGAAGGACGCCCAGCTGGTGGTGGTCGGGGCGCACGGCCGTGGCGCGTTGGGCGGGCTGCTGCTCGGCTCGGTCAGCCACGCGGTGCTGCACCACGCCCACTCGCCGCTGGTGATCGTCCGCGACGCCGCCTGACTCCGCGACAGCGCCTGTTTCCGCGACAGCGCCTGACGCCGCGACGGCGTCAGGCGCGGCGGACCGTGGTGAGGTCGGCCAGCCCGGAGATGGTCAGCAGCGGCTCCAGCAGCGGACCGGCGACCAGCGCGATCCGGTCGGCGTGCGGGAACAGCGCGGCCAGCCCGGCGCTGTCCAGGTACTCGACCTTCGTGAGGTCCACGACCAGGGGTTCGCCCTCGGGCCGTACCCCCTCGGCCAGCGCGTCGGCGAACGAGGACGCGTTGCTCATGTCGATCTCGCCGACGGCGGTCAGCACGCGGACGCCGTCGGGACGGTCGCTCGTGGTGAAAGTCAGGGACGCGCTCATGCGGTGATCCTCGCCTGCATGTCGACGGTGGTGCCGGTCGCTCCCGGGGTGACGCTGATGCTGTCCATCAGCGCGCGCATGAGCACGAGCCCCCGGCCGCGGTGCGGATCGGGGGGTTGCTCGCGCTCCCGCCAGTGACCGCTGTCGGTCACGCTCAGGCGCAGGTTGTTCGCGGTGGCGGCGGCGCGCAGCCGGATCCGCCCGCCGGGGTTGTCGCGGTGCCCGTGCTCGATCGCGTTGGCGCACGCCTCGCCGGCCGCGACCAGGATGTTGTAGGCGTGGGCCGGGGCCAGCCCGCAACGGTCCAGCCATCCTCGCAGCGCGGTACGGACCTCGGCCAGCCGCGTCGACTCGGCCGGGAACTCCAGCTCCAGCGGCCCGGGATGGCGGTAGAGCAGCAGCGCCACGTCGTCGTGGTAGCCGCCGTCGGGCGTGAGCCGATCCATGATCTCGGTGGCGAGCACCTCCACCGGCGCGTGGTGGCCCTGCTGGATGGCGTCGGTGGCGCGGGCGATGCCGACGGTGATCGGCTGGCGGCGGCGTTCCACCAGACCGTCGGTGTAGAGCATCAGGGTGGCGCGCGGCGGCACCGTGGCCTCCGCCTCCGGTCGTTCCTCACCCGCGCGGACGGCCAGCGGCCGGGACCGGCCGTGCTGCAGGAGCTGGGGAGTGCCGTCGGCGCCGACCACGATGGCCGGCGGGTGACCGGCGCTGGAGTAGCGCATCAGGCCGGTGACCGGGTCGAGGACGCCGCAGAAGACGGTGGCGCAGGACGCGCCGGGAAGCAGCGCGGCGAACCGGTCCAGCGCCGCCAGCGTCCGGGCCGGGCTGGGGTCCTGCAACAGCAGGGCGCGGCACGCGCTGCGCAGCTGCCCCATCACGGTGGCGGCCCGCAGCCCGTGTCCCACGCAGTCGCCGACGACGATGCCGATGCGCCCGTCCGGCAGCTCCACCGTGTCGTACCAGTCGCCGCCGACCTTCAGCGGCACCGCGGCGGGGGCGTACCGCACGGCGAAGCCGGCGGGCAGTTGCGCCGGGCCTAGGATCGCCCGTTGCAGGGCCAGCGCGGTCTCCCGCTGCTGGTCGATCTGGTGCACCCGGTGCAGCCCCTGACCGATGTGGCCGGCCAGCAGCGCCAGCAGGGTCTGGTCCTGCTCGGTGAAGGGCCGCTTCTCGCCCAGGTCGATCCAGAGCGCCATGGTGCCGTGCGGGTGCTCGACTGCGATCCCGGCGCCGTGTCGGCGTGTCGCCACCGGCGTCAGCAGCGGGGTGTCGCGCAGCGCGAGCAACGCCTGCCGGCGTTTGGCGGGCAGCGTCGCCCACCGGGCCGCCGGGTCGGTGCCGGTCACGTCGGGGGTGGGCAGGTCACCGAAAACGGCGGTGAGCACGCCCGCGGCCCGCCACAGCTTGCGCAGCTCGTCCAGCACGCCGTGCAGCGCGTCGGCGAGGTCGTCGGCCCGGGACAGGCGCATGCCGAGCCCGGCCAGGGCGGTCTCCCGCTGGACCGCGTAGTGCTCGGCGGTGACGTCACGGAACGTGCCCACGATCATCCGCCGGCCGCTGTCCGGGTCGTCCACCTGGTTGAACGCGGCAGAGATCCAGATCCGGTGCCCGTCGCGATGGGTCACCGGCACGGTGTAGGTGCCGCGGGACTGGCCGACCAGCCTCGAGAACGCGGCGGCCACCTGACGGTGCGCGTCCGGTTCGGCCTCCTGGTCCGGCCACCACGGCTGTACCGGCGGATAGGGCAGGCCCTCGGTCCCGTAGCCGAGGACGTCGGTGAACGCCGCGTTGATCTCGACCACGGCGCCGTCCTCGTCGCAGACGAAGAACGCCTCCTGCAGCGAGTCGACGAGCGCGGTGCGCCAGCGCGCGTGGTGGTTGCGCAGCCGCGCCAGCTCCACGTTGGCGCGTACGCGGGCCAGCAGCTCGGCGGCCGGGAACGGCTTGACCAGGTAGTCGTCGGCGCCGGCCTCCAGCCCTTCGATCGAGGCCTCCTGGCCCGCGCGGGCGGACAGCAGCAGCACCGGCGTGCCGGCCGTACGGGGATCGGCGCGCAACGCGGCCACCAGTTGCAGGCCGTCGAGCCGGGGCATCATCACGTCGCTGACCACCAGGTCGGGCGTCTGCGCGCGGGCGGCGTCCAGCGCGGCACGCCCGTCGGCGACCGTGTGCACCTCGTGTCCGGCCGAGCGCAGCAGCCGGGTGAGGTACTCCCGCATGTCGGCGTTGTCGTCGGCCACCAGGACGCGGGCCGGCGCGCCGCCGGGCAGCGGATGCACCGGGCCCTCCGTGGCGGCGGGCCCGTCCTCGCCGACGACGGCGCCGGCCGGGGTGAGCGCGTCGGCGGGCAGGTGGGCGGCGCCGAACGGCAACCGGACGGTGAAGGTGGTGCCGCGGCCCACCGTGCTGTCCGCGTCGATGTCGCCGCCGTGCAGCGAGACCAGTTCCTTGACCAGGGCGAGGCCGATGCCGCTGCCCTCGCCGGAGCGGGACCGGGCGTTCTCGATGCGGTGGAACCGCTCGAACAGGCGCGGCATCTCCTCGGCCGGGACGCCGATGCCGGTGTCGGAGATCCGCAGCACGGCCATCCCGTGCTCGGCGTCCATCCGCACCCGCACCGTCCCGTCGAAGGTGAACTTCAGCGCGTTGCTGAGCAGGTTGAGCACCACCTTCTCCCACATGCCCCGATCCACGTGCACCGGCTCGGGCAGGGGCGCGCAGTCGACCTCGAAGGAGAGGCCGGCGCGCTCGATCGCCGACCGGAAGACGCTGGCCAGGTCGGCGGTCACCGCGGCCAGATCCACCGGCTCGTAGCGGGCCTGCATCCGGCCCGCCTCGATGCGGGAGAAGTCGAGCAGGCTGTTTACCAGCTTGCCCAGGCGCAGCCCGTTGCGGCGGATGACGTCCAGCTCCGTGCGGACCCGCTCGTCGGCGTCGTGCAGCCGGCCGCGCAGCTCGTCCACCGGCCCCATGATCAACGTGAGCGGGGTGCGGAACTCGTGACTGATGTTGGAGAAGAAGGCGGTCTTGGCGCGGTCCAGCTCGGCGAGCTCCTCGGCCCGCCGCTGCTGCGCCTGATAGCTGCGGGCGCTCGCGATGCCGGTCGCCAGGTGCCCGGCGGTCAGCTCCACGAAACCGCGGTAGCCGTCGTCCAGCGCCCGGTAACGGTTGAGTCCCGCCACCAGGAACCCGTACGGCGCGCCGCCCTGCTGCCGTAGCGGCACCAGCAGGGCCTCGGCCGGCGGGGCGGGCCAGGCGCCCGCGGGCAGGTCCGCGAAGGCCGGTCCGTCGAGCGCCACCCGTACCGGGTCGCCCTCGGTGAGCGCGCCGGCCGGCCACGGGGAGGCGGGGTCGGTGAGGGACAGCGTGGCCGGGGCCGCCGGGTGCCCGGCCGCCAGCCCGGTCGCCTCCGCCAGCCGGGCGTCGCCGTCGCGGTCGTACAGGTAGGTGAGCGTGAACGGCAGGTCCTGCGGGTTGCGGGCCAGCTGGCGGCTGACGAACGTGAGCGTCTCCTGCTCGGTGCGGATGACGCTCGGGTCCGAGCCGAGGTCGCGCAGCGTGGCCATCCGCCGCTCGCCGATGACCCGCTCGGTGTCCTCGCTGACCACGCAGAGCATCCCGACGAGGCTGCCGTCGTCGTCGCGCAGCGGGCTGTAGGAGAACGTGTGGTAGGTCTCCTCCCGGTAGCCGGCCCGCTCCAGGAACAGCAGCAGGCCCTCGTCCCAGGTCGCCTCGCCGGTGCGCAGCACGGTGTCGACGCGGGGACCGATGTCGTCCCAGATCTCGGTCCACACCTCGTTCGCCGGGCGGCCCAGCGCCCAGGGGTACTTGCGGCCGAGCGTGTCCCGCCGGTAGGCGGCGTTGCAGAAGAACGTGAGCTGCGGTCCCCAGGCCATCCACATCGGGAACCGGGAGGACAGCAGGATCCGCACCGAGGTCCGCAGGCTCTGCGGCCAGGTGTCCGGCGGCCCGAGCGGGTGCGCGGACCAGTCGACGCGCGCCAGGTCCGGCCCGATCTCGCCGTCGACGGCGAAGACGTCGGCGCGCGTATGCGGGTCGGTGTCAGCGCCGCTCATCGCCCGAGTCTCCCCCACCCCGTCCGATCCCGCTCGTCCGGGCCGCGTCGCGGCCTCGTGGTCGCTTCTTGCCCCGTCGCGCGCCCGGCACTCCACCCGGGGCGGGGAGATCTGACTCACGTGACGGCGGCGGGTCAGGGCAGGGGTTCGTGGTGCGGCCAAAATGAAAGGCTGCGGCATAACGAAAGGCAAGGAGACAGATCTCCTTGCCACTATCAATGTATATCGCACCCCCGGTCTTGCCGCAAGGCCCCGGTGATGCCGCAGAATCATCGGCCGATGCGGGTTGAGCTGCGAAAACGGGGGCACGGCATGACCGGACGGTACGTGTGGCAACTGCACGAGGTGGACGAGGCGCGGATCGCCGCGGTCGGCGGCAAGGGCGCGCACCTGGGGGCGCTGACGCGGATCGACGGGGTGCGCGTACCCAGGGGTTTCTGTGTGACGACGGACGCCTTCCGGCTGGTGGCGCGGACGCCGGCGCTGGCCGGCCCGCTGGACCGGCTGGCCCGCGCGGACGCGGACGACCCGGCGGCGCTGCGCACGGCCGCCGCCGAGGTCCGTCGCGCCGTCGAGCGGACCGCCCTGCCCGGCGACGTCGCGGCGGCGGTCACCGCCGCGCTGGCCGCGCTCGGGGCGGACGCCGCGTACGCGGTGCGCTCCAGCGCTACCGCGGAGGACCTGCCGGATGCCTCGTTCGCCGGCCAGCAGGACACCTACCTCAACGTGGTCGGCGCGGCCGAGGTGCTGCGGCACGTCAGCCGCTGCTGGGCCTCGCTGTTCACCGACCGGGCGGTGACCTACCGTCGGCGCCACGGCATCGACGACCGCGCCGTGGACATGGCGGTGGTGGTGCAGCGGATGGTCTTCCCGGACGCCGCCGGGGTTCTGTTCACCGCCGACCCGGTCACCGGCGACCGGCGGGTGGTCTCGGTGGAGGCGGGCTTCGGGCTGGGCGAGGCCCTGGTCTCCGGCCTGGTGAACCCGGACGTGTTCACGGTGCGCGACGGCGCTGTCGTCGGCCGGCGGATCGGCGCGAAGTCACGGGCCGTGCACGCGGCGCCCGGCGGCGGCACCCGGCAGGCGCCCGTCGACCCGGCGCGGCAGGCCCAGCCGGCGCTGACCGACGCGCAGGCGGTACGCCTCGCCGCGCTGGGCCGGCGGATCGAGGCGTACTTCGGCTGCCCGCAGGACGTCGAGTGGGCGGTGACCGGGGACGACGTCCACATCCTGCAGAGCCGGCCGATCACCACGCTGTTCCCGGTGCCGGCTGCCGCCGCCGACGGGACGTTCCACGTCTACCTGTCGGTCGGCCACCAGCAGATGATGACCGACGCGATGAAGCCGCTGGGCCTGTCGATGTGGCGGCTGACCGCCATGGCGCCGATGCACGAGGCGGGCGGCCGGCTGTTCGTCGACGCCACACCGCACCTGGCCACCCCGGCGGGCCGTACCGCGTTCCTGGGCATGATCGGCCGGGCCGACCCGCTCACCCGGGACGCGCTGGAGACGGTCCTCGCCCGCAACGTCGTACCGGCCGCGCCGGACCCGGCCCCGGCCGGCCCGCCCGCGGGTGGGCCGCCACCGCCGATCGACACCGATCCGGCGATCGTCACCGGCCTCGTCGCGCGCAGCCGGGAGTCCCTCGCCGCCCTGCGCCGCGACATCGAGGGCCGCAGCGGACCGGAGCTGTTCGACTTCCTGATCGAGGCGTTCGCCGAGCACAAGCGGGTGCTCACCGATCCGGTGAGCGCCCAGGTGATCATGGCCGGGATGCAGGCCGCCTGGTGGCTCAACGACAAGCTGGGGGAGTGGCTCGGCGAACGCGACGCCGCCGACACGCTCACGCTGTCCGCGCCCGGCAACGTCACCGCCGAGATGGGGCTGGCGCTGCTCGACGTGGCCGACGTGATCCGGCCGTACCCCGAGGTGGTGGCGTTCCTGCGGGCCGCCGGCGACGGGTTCCTGGACGAGCTGCCGAAGCTGCCCGGCGGCGTCGAGGCGCGCGCGGCCGTCGATGGCTACCTGGACCGGTACGGCATGCGCTGCGTCGGCGAGATCGACATCTCCCGGACACGGTGGAGCGAGCGCCCGGCCACGCTCGTGCCGCTGATCCTGGACAACGTC
>NZ_JAGPXV010000178.1:0-9413 GCF_018070405.1 Micromonospora sp. D75 | reverse complement strand
GCCCACCACCGCCAGCGCGCGCAGGAACAGTTGACCGTCGTCGCGGCTGGTCAACGTCGTACCGATCTCGGCGAACGTGGGCAGGTGATCCGGCAGCGGGTTGCCGGCGAACGCCAGCAGCGCGACCGGCCCGCCGGCCAGCACGCCGACGAGCACGACGAGGGCGCCGAGGCCGGTGAGAACCTGGCCGGCGCGGCGGACGGGGGAGCGTCGGGGTGCGCCCATGGCGGCCTTCCCTTCCTACGGTGGGCCGGTGAGCGCCCGAGCGGTGGCCTCACCGGTGACGGTGGCGGTGTTCTGCACGCCGAACAGACTCAGCAGGTCCCGGCTGTAGGTGATCTGCACGCTCACCCGGATCTGGGTCTCGGCGCCGACCACGGGGAAGTCGACCTCGTGGTCCTGGACGCCGCCCGCCGCGTCGAGGTAGGCGGCGACCGCGGCGCGGGCGGCGACCTGGTCGATCTGCTTCGGGCCGCCCTCGATGGCCCGCGCGCGGTCGATCATCTGGCCGCCGGCGCGGGCCGCCTCGGCGGCCAGGTTGTCCGCGCGTTGGAGCGTGCGCAGCTGGCCGGCGCCGTCGTAGGCGAGGCTGATGATCGCCAGTACGCCGGTCATCGCCACGGCCAGGAAGAGACTCACCCGGCCGCTCTCCGCCGCGCGCCGCCCGGTCATCCGCGACTCCGGTAGGTGTCCAGCGGCGAGGTGAACCTCGCCGAGACGGTCTTGCCGCCCGGCACGCCGGGCAGGCCGGGCGCGCTCAGGTCGTCGAAGGAGACGGTGCAGGTCACAGTGACCGTCACGGTCGCCGGCACGCCTGCGGCGCTCGCGTACGCGGCGGCGAAGCTCGTCGTCGTACCGGCCACCGAGCCCGCGAGGTCGAGCTGGGGTGGACCGGAGCAGTTCAGCCCCGCCCAGCCGAGCTGGTTCCGGGCCGCCTCCTCGGCGGCCTCCGCGCCGTCGTCGGCGTTGCGGGCGAGCGAGGCGGCCCGGGCGGCGTCGTGCGCGGCCGACTCCACCGCCTCGTCCGCGATCGCGGTCCGCCCGGCGACCCCGGCCAGCACCATCAGCCCGATGAAGGCGGGCGCGAGCACCGCCACCTCGATCGAGACGGAACCCCGGTCCCGCCGCGGCCCGGCGCTCATCCGGTGGTCCAGCGTTCGGCCGGGCCGTGCGCGGTCTGCGTGACCGCGAACGAGACACCCGGGATGACCGACAGGGAGCGCCCCTGCACCGTGCAGGTGACGGCGGTGGCGCTCTCGACGCACGTCGGGCCGGTCTGCTCCCAGTCGACCAGCCAGTCCCCGGACTGCTGCAGGAAGCTGATCGCCCGCTCCCGGCCGGCGTCCGGCCCGGCGTCGATCGTGCGCTGGGCGTTCACACCGGTCTGCGCGGCGTTGAGCGCCGTGGACCGGGCCACGAACCAGACGGCGACCTGGATCGAGCCGAACAGCATCACCAGGATCACCGGCATCACCACGGCCAGCTCGACCGGATTGGCGCCCCGCTCGCCCTCGGCCAGACGGGCGCGCAGAGCAGCGGCGATCCGCCCCGGACCGGGCGGACCGGCGGGCCGGCCGGCGGGCGCCGGCCGACTCCGGACCGTACGGGCGGGGCGGGGCATCACGGGGCCTGCGGCGCCGTGTTGTTCGGGATGGCGTTCATCCAGTTGTTCGCCTTGGCCAGGGCCAGCCCGGTGACCGCCATGGCCACCGCGACCAGGCCGAAGATGATCACCGCGGTCGGCACCGGGCTGTCGCCGCGCTCGGAGTCCCGGCGCAGCTCGGCGAGGCGGGTGCTCACCGCCACGTACAGGTAGGCGTAGAGGTGCATGGTCGTCTCCTTCTCGATGGGGTTCACAGACGGGCGAGGAACGGATAGACGGCGAAGCCGAGCAGGACGAACACCAGCAGCGAGCCGGGGATGTCCAACTTGCTGGTGACCCCCTCGGCCCGGGCCAGGTTGTCGGTACGGATCTGGTCGCGCAGCGAGTCGGCACGGGACCGCAACGTCTCGTGCACCTGGGCGCCCTCGCTGCCGGAGGAGCGCATGATCGCGCCCACGTCGCCCAGCTCCGGGATGCCGATCCGGTCGGCCAGCTCCTGCAACTCGTCCCAGGGCGAGTGCATCTGGAGCTGGGCGAGCCGCAGCGCCACCGGGCCGTGCGCGGCGGACAGCTGCAGCGCCACCAGGTCGAGGTAGGTGCAGACCGCCTGCCGGAACTCGTCCCGGGCGGCGTCGGCGTTGGCGAGGACCGAGCGGTGCGCGAGCAGTCCGGCGCCGAGCGCCAGACCCAGGCTGGCCACCACCGGCACGGCCAGCGGCAGCGCCACCCCGCCGACGAAGAGCACCGCCGAGGCGACCGCCGGGGTGGCGAACCCGACGAGCGCGGAGAGCAGCACCGACAGCGCGTACTGCTCGGGGGTGCGGTCGAGCAGGGCGAGCTGCCGGTGCGGCGGGCGCAGCCAGCGGGCGAACCCGCCGAGCCAGTCCGGTCCGGCGCCGGCGGCCGGGGCCTGCCCGGGCGGCTGGTGCAGCCGGCGCAGCGCCGGGCCGAGCGCCGGGGTGGCCGGCAGCGCCTCGCGTACCACAAGGAACAGCCCGAGCCCGACCGCGCACCCGCCGAGTACCGCGATCGCCATCTGCCAGTTGAGGATCACCGTGGCCGCCTTTCGTTCGCGACTGCGGGGCTCGCAAGCTCACTCCTCGCGCTCACGCGATCGCCTCCTCCGGATCGGGCGCCGGGAGGAAGCGCGCGGGCCGGGGCGGCTGGCTCATCGACCGCACCCAGACCAGCAGGCCGACGAACGCCGCGCCGAGCACCGCCATCACGAGCTGACCGGTGAGCGTCCCGTAGGGACGGATGTAGTCGCTGTTCACCAGCCCGTACGCCAGGGTCGCCAGCGTCATGCCGGTGAGGAAGCGGACCGCGAACCGCGGCTGGGTGCGTTTGGCCTCGACCTCGCGCCGCGTCGCCACCTCGGCCGAGGCGGCGGTGGCGATCGAGCCGAGCACGTCGCCGAGGCGCTCACCCCGGTCGGTGAGGTGCAGGATCAGCGCGGCCACCACCTGGTCGGCGACCGGGTCGGCGATCTCGTCGGCGAAGGCGAGCAGCGCGGAGCGGGCCAGCCAGCCGGCCTGCAGGCGGGCGGCGAGCGTGCGTACCTCCTCCTGGATCTCCTCCGGCGCGGTGGCGATGGTGCCGATGATCGCCTGCTGGAGCCCCTGGCCGGTGGCCGAGATGTCCTTGAGCCGGCGGGTCCACTCGCCTACGGCTTCGACCCGGGCGATGGCCCGCTGCTCGGCCCGGCCCACCGCGAACAGCCACGGCACGCCCGGCACCGCGAGCGCCACCAGCAGGCCGACCACCGGCAGCCCGGTGAGCAGGAACGCCGCCGCCCCGGCGACCACCGCGGCGCCGAGCAGGAGCTGGTAGCGGCGGTGGTCGGCGCGGCTCGCGCCGGAACCGGTCCAGAGCCGGCTCAGGCCGGGCCCGGCGCCCGGGGCCGGGCCCGGTGGGCGGCGGGTGCCGACGAGCGCGACCACCGCCAGCACCAGCCCGGCCACGCAGGCCGCGCCGGAGACCAGGGCGATCAGTTCGATCTGCGTCACGCCGGGCCTCCGTTCGGCCGTGCCCCGAGGCGGGTGTGCCGGGGCCGCCGCCACGCGCCCACGCCGGCCTCGACGAACCGGGTGAGCAGCCGGGCGTCGTAGCCGACGCGCAGCAACTGCTCGCGGATGCGTTCGGGCAGGTGGCGGGGGACCGCGCGGCCGTCCGGCCCGGGGCCGAAGACGGTCGTGGTGGTGATCCGGTTGCCTTCGCCGACGCCGATGACCTCCTCGACGTGCGAGACGAACCGGTGCTTGCGCCCGCCGATCGCGGTCTCGTCCTCGACAGTCACGTAGACGATCAGGTCGAGCGCGTTGCCGGCCATCCGGCGGGCCTGGTCGACTGTCATCTCCCGGCCGTGCGACAGCGCCAGCTCGATGATGCGTTCGCTCACCCCCGAGGGGGTACGCGCGTGGATGGTGCACATCGAGCCCCGGCTCGTCGTCATCGCCTGGAGCATCGGCACGATCTCCCGGGACCGCACCTCGCCGACGATGATCCGCAGCACGCCCATCCGCAGCGACACCGGGATCAGGTCGGCGATGCTGACCTCACCCGCCGGCCGTCCGTCCGCGCCGCGCTCGCCGTGCCCCTCCCGGGACTCGAAGCTCATCACCGCACGGTGCTTGTGCCCACGCCGGGCCGGCAGCAGTTCCCGGCTCTCCTCCAGCAGCACGTACGGCTCGTCGGCCGGGATCTCGTCCATCAGCGCCCGGATGACAGTGGTCTTCCCGGCCCCGGCGAGCCCGGCGACCATGATGTTCAGCCCGGCGCGCATGGACGCGCGCAGGAAGTCGCGCAGCAGCGGGTCGATCATCTCGTCCAGGTCGGGCCGGCCGCCCGCGATGTCCTCCAGGCTCACCGCGAGCGTGTTGTGCTTGCGGATCACCGCGTACGGGCGGTGGCTGACCAGGAACACGGCGGCCAGGCGGCTGCCGTCGGGCAGTTGCAGGTCGAGCGTGGGCTTCGAGGTGGACAGCGACCGTTCGGTGGCACCCGCCCGGCGGGCCGCCGCCTGGAGGATCTCCACCAGCTCGTCGTCGGTCTCGGCGATCGGCTCGGCCCAGTCGACGCCGCCGCCGTGCCGGGTGATGCGTACCTGGTCGCAGCCGAGGATGTGCACCTCCTCGATGCTGTCGTCGACGAGCAGCGTCTGGAGCCGGCCCAGCCCGACGAGTTCGGCTGTCACCTGGTCGAGCAGCAGCCGTTCCTCGTCCGCCGCCATCGGCGTGCCGGACCGGCGTACCGAGTCGGCGTAGGCGGAGACCACGGTGACCGCCAGCCGGGCGCGCTCGACCTCCTCGGCGTCGGCGTCGAACTCGCGGCCGCGCTGCCAGTGGGTGAGCCGTTCGCTCAGTTCCCGGCGCAGCTCGCGGACCACGGCGAAGTCGATCCGGGGGCGCGGCGGTGGCGGGGGCGCGGCGGGGAGCGGGCCGGGCACGTGGTGCCGCCCGTTCGGCGGCGCCAGCGGCGGAACCGTGGAGACGACACCGGGCTGCTGCCCGCGCGGGTCGTGGGAGACCGGCTCAAACCGCACCGGACACCCCCGGCACGCTCGGGGCGGTCACCGCGCGCGGTGTGGTCGCGCCCGGCCAGGCGAGCCGGGCCCGCCGCCGGTCCAGCAGCGCCCGGACCGGCACCTCCAGGGCGCCGGCCGCGCGCATCAGCGGCCGGTTCGCGCGTACGGTGCCGCCGTGTGCGAGCACCTCGGCGGTACGCGGGTCGTGCGGCAGGCGGGCGATCACCGGCAGCCGCAGCGCCTTGCTGATCTCGCTGGTGCCGTGCCCGTCCCCGACCACGAGCAGCCGCAGCGTGCCCGGCGGTACGCGGTGCTCGGTGAGGTCCCGTTCGATCGCCCGGGCGGTGGCCCGGGTGGCGGAGAGGTCGGGCAGGGTCGCCCGGGTGACCAGCAGCACCACGGTGGCGGCCCGCAGCAGCGGCCACGGTGGACCGCCGACGGCGAGCCGGCCACAGTCGACGAGCACGTCGTACGGCGGTTCGCCGCGCTCCAGCCCGGTGAAGTAGTCGGCGAAGCGCTGCCACAGCGGGCTCACGCTGCCGGCCTGGGCCGGGTCCACCACGCCGGGCAGCAGCAGCCGCTCGCGCCGGGGCGCGTCCAGGTCGACCAGCTGGGACCAGAACGTGTGCTCCAGGCTGCCGTCGCGCAGCTCGCCCACCGCCAGCTCACCGATGCCGCGCGGGCCGTCCAGGGCCCCGCCGAGGTAGCCGGCGAGGATCGAGCCGCCCGCCGGGTCGCACTCGGCCAGCACGAGCCGCCGGTGCCAGCTCAGCGCGGCGGCGAGCGCCGCGGTGGTGACGCCCGGCGATCCCTTCGCCGAGACCAGGGCGATGATCGCCATCAGGCCGCCTCGGTGAGCACGAGCGCGATCCGGTCGGCGGCGGCGAGCGCCACGACCGCCGGCACGTCCCGCACGGTCAGCGCCAGGTAGACCACCACGTCGCCGTTCTGCGGCGTGGCGGTGTCGATCACGGTGCCCTCGAACCGGGTTCCACCGGCACGGGACGCGTCGGAGCCGTTCGTGGCGTTGCTCGGCGTGCTGACCAGCAGCACCTTGTCGCCGGGGTTCAGCTTGCGGGCCGGCACCTGCTCGGGTTCCAGCCCGAGAGCGATCTGCTGCTGGCCGGCGCCGAGCAGCGGGGCCTCGGTGAGCTGCGCCTCGGTGAGCAGCGTGCCCGGGGTGAGCCGGACGGCCGCCCGCAGTCCCAGCACCTCGTCCATCCGGTCGGCCGGCACCGGCTGGAGTTCCCGCCCGCCGGAGACGCGCACCGGCACCAGGTCGTCGGCTGTGAGTTGCCGGCCCACGTCGACCGGCCGGGCCACGGCCAGGTACGTGCCGGTGGAGCGCACCGAGGTGACCGCGAACGCCGCGCCGAGCCCGCCGAGGGCGATCAGCAGGATCGCCAGGCCGAGCAGGCCGGGCCGGACACGTCGCTGCCGGACCACCTTCGGCGGCGCGACCGGCGCCTCCATCGGGGTTCCGTTGCGGGCTGCCACCACACTCATCGGGTCACCACCTGAAGCTCGTTGATCTGTACCGGGATGACGCCGCTGGACCGGCTCTGGGCGATCACGCCGCTCTCCCCGCCGCCGGACCACTCGACGGTCCAGAACGTGGTGGCGCTGACCTGGTAGGTGTCGGCCTTCGGATAGCCGGCGTCGAGACCGCAGTCGGGCGAGGTCAAGCCGGCCCGCGGCCCGTCGGCCCGGTACGGTGTGCCCGGTCCGTGGCAGGTGACGTCGATGTCGTCGGACATGTGCCAGACGATCCGGTCCACCTTCGCCGTGATCCTCACGGTCAGCCCGCGGTCGGAGGCGGAGGCGCTCAGCGGCCCGAAGTACGCCTCGCCCGGGCTGGCCCACATCCAGACCGGCAGCCCGACCAGGCCGGGTCCCTGACTGCGCCGGGGCGCGACCGAGGCCCGGGGCGGGAGCAGCGAGATCGAGGCCAGCGCGCGCCGGGCCAGCTCCTCCGGGTCCGGCGGGGCGCCGTAGCCGGGCGGCGGGGCGTCCAGGAGTTCCTGGCGCATGCTGCCCGGGCTGGTGTCGCCGCCGTTGCAGGTGAGCTGGTACCACTGCTTGCCGGGGGGTGCCTCGTCCTGCGGCTCGGCGAGCTTGTAGTAGCAGCCGTCGGCGTTGTTGAACCAGCCGAGCGTCTCGTTGTAGCAGGGGATGACGCGGCCGTTCCACTGGCACTTCGGCGCGCCGCCGCCGTTGCCGCCGCCGCCGTTGTCCCCGCCGCCCGGCCCGCCCGGGCCGCCCGGGGTGCCGGGGTCGTCGTCCCACACGTCGCAGTCGGTCTGTTCCGGCGGGCACGAGCCACCGGGGTCGGCGGCACGCGCGGGCGCGCCGGTGAGCGTCAGCAGCGCGGCGAGGCCGGCGGCGAGCAGCACCCGGCGGAGCGTCCCGGCCCGGGGCGGGCGGGCCGGGACACCCCTTCCTCCCCAGGTCAGCACGGCTGGTCCTGATGTGCGGCGCCGCCGTTGATCAGCCACCGGCCGTCCGGGAAGCGGGCCGCTGTGGCGGTGGCGAGGTAGCGCCCGCCGCGGGTGCCCGGCACGGCCTTGCGGTCCTTGGCGTAGACGAGCCGGTAGCCGCTCGCGTCCAGGCAGTCCTGGATCTCGACGGTGGGTGGGCGGGCGGTCAGGTCGACCGAGACCACTGTGGGGTCGGAGACCAGTTTCCCGGTACGCATCGCGCCGTGCTCCTTCGCGTCGAGAATTGCCATTCGCACCCGGGTCAGCAGCGGATCAGCCAGAAAACGGGCCAGAGCGGGATGGGACGGATCGCTTCGGGCGCTCGCCGCCCGGGACGCGTCGAGATAGCCGGAATACGCGGCAAGCGCCGCCTTTTCGGCTTCCTTCTCCGCCTCGGCGGAATGGGTGGCGGGGGCGGCGGCGCGGCCGGTGAGCGGTCGGTTGGCCGCCTCCGGCTCGGTGCCGCAGCCGGCCGCGCCGACCGCCAGCGCGAGGCTGAGCAGGTAGATTTCCCATCGGCGGGATTGCCGTGTGCGCAACGCCGATCCCTCCTCGGTGCCGGCCCGGGGCGATCACGCCGACCCGCTCCGGGCATGCGGAAGCGCACCCGGAACTGTCGCTCCGGGCCCCCGTCGCCGCCACTCGTATTGACCTGTACTGATAGCTGCGGATTCTGTGCCCTGACTCCTCCGACGCCAATTGATCGGGGGTTGCGTCGTACCCAAGGGGCGAGCATAAGCTCACGTCCGCCGATGCAACAGAGGCAATTCACGTGAACACGGTGAGTGAAGACGGGAGGTGGTGGCCGGTGTGTGTCGTCACGATGACGAGCGGGCTTCCGGTGGGCTCCGGGCCGGCGGGCGTGTGCTCACCCGTACCCGCCGTGGCGGTGGCGACGAGCCGCCGGTATGGGTGGGGAGCGGGCCGCTCGTCCGATCCGTCCCGCCGGTTCGATAGGGCTCACACCGCGGTCGGTCCCGGCCGGTCGCGCGTCGCGCCGCACGCCGCTGCGGGCTCCCCCGTCACATCAGCGCGAACGAGAAATCACTCTGCGTGCTCCACCATGGAACATACGGCGACCGGACGGGGGAGCCGGCGTGACCACTGAACGGGTACGGCGTACCGGACCGGTGGCCGAGGTCAGCCGTCCGGTCGTCCGGCTGCTGGCCGCCCTCGCGGTCGTACCGCTGCTCCGGCTGGCGGTGGCGCGTTACGCCGTACCCCCGGATTGTCCGGACCGGACGGCGTGCGACGGCTGCGCCGCCCCGATCGGGCTGGACCGGCCACTGCCGGCGCTCGGCCCCGCGGCCCGGTGCCCGGCCTGCCGGGCCCGGGTCGGCGCGGCCCCGGCCGTGGCCGAGGTGGCGCTGCTCGTGGCGGTCGCCGTGCCGGTGCTTGCCGGCGGCGTGCCCGCCGCGCGCCTGGCGCTCGCCTGGTGGCTGCTCTGGGCGGTGCCGATGACGATCGTGGACGCGATGGTGCACCGGCTGCCCGACCGGCTCACCTGGCCGGCCGCGGCCGGCGCGTGGGCGCTGCTCGGGGTGGCCGCGCTGACCGGCACGGGCGCGGACCCGTGGATCCGCGCCACAGCCGCCGCTCTGGCGCTCGGCGGCGGCTTCGCCGCGACCACGCTGCTGCTCGGGCGGCGCGGTTTCGGCCTCGGCGACGCCAAGCTGGCGCTCGGCGCGGGCGCGCTGCTCGGCTGGTACGGCTGGCCGGTGCTGGTGGCCGGGCTGGTGCTCGCGCTCCTCCTCGCCGGGGCGACCGGAGTGGCGCTGCTCGCCGCCCGGCGGGTCCGCTGGTCCGGGCA
>NZ_JAGPXV010000177.1:0-9459 GCF_018070405.1 Micromonospora sp. D75 | reverse complement strand
CACCCCACCCCGCCCGGCCCCGGCCCCGTCGATCATGAGGTTGACGGCACTCACCGTCCCTTTTGTCCCCGCCAACTTCATGATCAACGGTGCGGTGACGGGGGTGGACGGGGGCCGGCGGTGTCGACCAAGGAGATTGCGGCCTGATGTGGCGGGTTGGGGGACGTCAACTCCTTGATCAACGGGAGAGGGCGGGGAGGGGTGGCGGGGGACAGGGATGGGAGTCGATCCCGGTTGGGGCCCGTGATGTGGGATCACAGTGCGGAGCTGTGGTCCGGCCGGGCGTGGTGTGGCAGCATGAGGCACATGACCGCCGCTGTCGTCCGCCGCTTCGTGGCTCGCCGCCACGTCGATTACGGCCGCGTGCGCAGCGCGATCTGTCCGGCCCACTGACGACGCCCGACCCTTCCGTCTCGGGCGCGCACTCGCGCCGGCCGTCATCGACATCGCCGTCCACGGCCCACTCCCGGGCCGGCCGCCGCGTCCGCGCTCGCAGGCACCGCAGCAAGCAATGGAGGACGCCGCGATGGCGGTCAGCAGCACCCCGACCCGTCCCGACTCCCCGGCGCCCGCCGCCCGTGCGCCCCGCCGGCCACGCGGCGAGGGCCAGTGGGCGCTCGGGCACAAAGAGCCGCTCAACCCCAACGAGCGGATCAAGAAGGACGACGACCCGCTGAACGTGCGGGACCGGATCGAGAACATCTACGCCCATCGCGGTTTCGCCTCGATCGACCCGCAGGACCTGCGCGGCCGGTTCCGCTGGTGGGGCCTCTACACCCAGCGCAAGGCCGGCATCGACGGCGGGCGTACCGCAGTCCTGGAGCCGCACGAGCTGGAAGACGAGTTCTTCATGCTCCGCGTCCGGGTGGACGGCGGCCAGCTCAACCTGGCCCAGCTCCGCGTGATCGCGGACATCTCCCGCGAGTTCGCCCGGGACACCGCCGACATCACCGACCGGCAGAACATCCAGTACCACTGGATCCGGGTCGAGGACATGCCGGAGATCTGGCGCCGGCTGGAGGCGGTCGGCCTGCAGACCACCGAGGCGTGCGGCGACTGCCCCCGGATCGTGCTGGGCAGCCCGGTCGCCGGGGTGGCCCGGGACGAGGTGCTCGACCCGACTCCGGCGATCGACGAGATCGTCCGCCGGTACGTCGGCGACAAGGCGTACTCCAACCTGCCCCGCAAGTTCAAGACCTCGATCTCCTGGCTGGTCGACACCCCGTACGAGGCGAACGACATCGCGTTCCTCGGCGTGGAGCACCCGGAGCACGGTCCCGGCTTCGACGTGTGGGTGGGCGGCGGGCTCTCCACCAACCCGATGCTCGCCAAGCGGCTCGGCGTCTGGGTGCCGCTGAACGAGGTGCCGGACGTGTGGGCCGGTGTGGTCGGCATCTTCCGCGACTACGGCTACCGCCGGCTGCGTAACCGGGCCCGGCTGAAGTTCCTGGTCGCCGACTGGGGCGTGGAGCGGTTCCGGGAGGTGCTGGAGAAGGAGTACCTGGGCCGCACGCTGCTGGACGGTCCGGCCGCGGAACTGCCGGCGAAGCCGGTGGACCACATCGGTGTGCACGCCCAGCGTGACGGCGCGAACTACGTCGGCGCGGCCCCGGTGGTGGGCCGGGTCTCCGGCACCCAGCTGGCGCAGCTCGCCGACGTGGTTGAGGCGCACGGCAGCGGCCGGGTGCGGCTCACCCCGTACCAGAAGCTGCTGGTGCTGGACGTGGCGCCGGAGCGGACCGAGGAGCTGGTCACGGCGCTGCGCGGGATCGGCCTGGAGGCCCGGCCGTCGGCGTGGCGGCGCGGCACGATGGCCTGCACCGGCATCGAGTTCTGCAAGCTCGCCATCGTCGAGACCAAGCGGCGCGGCGAGGAGCTGGTCGCGCGCCTGGAGGAGCGGCTGCGCGACTTCGACGCGGACATCTCCATCCACCTCAACGGCTGCCCGAACGCCTGCGCCCGCACCCAGGTCGCGGACATCGGGCTCAAGGGCCAGCTCGTGGTCGGCCCGGACGGCCGGCAGGTCGAGGGTTTCCAGGTGCACCTCGGCGGCGGCCTCGGCATGGCCCAGGGCCAGACCGCCGGTTTCGGCCGCAAGCTGCGCGGCCTGAAGACCACCGCCGAGGAGCTTCCGGAGTACGTGGAACGGCTCGCCCGCCGCTACCTGGCCGGCCGGACCGAGGGTGAGACGTTCGCCAACTGGGTGATCAGAGCCGACGAGGAGGAGCTCCGATGAGCGATGCCCGATCTGCGCCTCTCTACTGCCCGTACTGCGGGGAGGAGGACCTGCGACCGCACGAGGCCGGACACGGCGCCTGGGAGTGCCACGCCTGCGCGCGGGTCTTCGCGGTCAAGTTCACCGGTCTGCTGAGCCGGGCGGTGACCCGGTGAGCGGCCTCGTCTCCGCCGCCGGCCTCGGCCTGATCGGCGAGGCCGGGCCGGCCCGCCGTGACCCGGAGGAGTTGCGCGCGCTGGCCGAGGAGGCCGGCCGGGAGCTGGCGGACGCGCCGGCGATCGAGATCGCCCGGTGGGCGGCCGAGACGTTCGGCGAGCGGTTCTGCGTGACCAGCTCGATGGCCGACGGGGTGGTGGCGCACCTGGTCTCCCGGGTCGCGCCCGGCGTCGACGTGGTGTTCCTGGACACCGGGCTGCACTTCCCGGAGACGCTGCGGGTGCGTGACGAGGTGGCCCGCCGGATGCCGGTGCGGGTGCGCTCGATCCGGCCGCGGATGACCGTGGGCCAGCAGGACGGCCAGTACGGTCCGCGGCTGTTCAACAGGTCCCCGGACGACTGCTGCCAGCTGCGCAAGGTGGAGCCGCTGGAGCGGGCGCTGTCCGGGTACGACGCGTGGGCCGCCGGGCTGCGCCGGGACGAGTCGCCGACCCGGGCGAACACGCCGGTGGTGGGCTTCGACGCGCGGCGCGGCAAGGTCAAGGTGAACCCGATCGCGGCGTGGACGCAGCGGGAGGTGGACGCGTACGTGGCCCGGTACGACATCCCGGTCAACGAGTTGTTCGCCCGTGGCTACGGCTCGATCGGCTGCTGGCCGTGCACCCGGCGGACGAAGGCGGGGGAGGACCCGCGGTCCGGCCGCTGGGCGATGTTCGAGAAGACCGAGTGCGGCCTGCACACCTGAGGGCCGGGCCGCCCGTGGTGCTGGTGGCGCACGGGAGCCGTGACCCTCGGGCGGCGGAGGCGACCCGGGCGCTGGCCCGGGCCGTGGCGGACACCTGGCCCGGCCGTGCGGTGCTGCCGAGCTGGCTGGACCACACCGATCCCGGCCCGGCCGAGGTGCTGCGCGGGCTTGCCGCCGCCGGCCACTCCCGGGCGGTTCTGGTGCCGCTGCTGCTGACCGCCGCGTACCACCGGAAGGTCGACATCCCGGCGGCGGTCGCGGCGGCCGGCGCCGAGATCGAGGTACGGGTGACCGACGTGCTGGGCCCGGCCGGCTCCGGCGTGGACGGCGGGTTGCTGGACGGGCTGCGCCGCCGCCTGGCGGAGGCGACCGGCGACGGGCCGGGCGGGCTGGACGCGGTGGTGCTGGCGGCGGCCGGTACCCGGGATCCGGCCGCTCGTGCCTCGGTGGGCCGGGTCGCGGCGGCGTTCGGCGCCGGGCTGGGCGTGCCGTGCCGCGTGTCGTACGCGTCGGCGGCGCCGCCGGAGGTCGGCGGCGCGGTGGCGCGACTGCGCGCGGCGGGGGCCCGCCGGGTCGCGGTGGCGGCCTACTTCCTGGCGCCGGGCCGGTTCCACGACGGGGTACGCGCGGCGGCCCGGTCGGCGGGCGCGGTGGCGGTGGCGGAGCCGCTGAACGACCTGCCGGAGTTGGCGGATCTGGTCCGGCGGCGCGTGGACACGGTTGCGGCCTGACGGGTGAGGACAACGCAACGCCCCGGCCGGAATCCCGGCCGGGGCGTTGTCGTGTGGTACGGGTCAGGCGGAGTGAGCGCGCAGCACCCGGAGACCGCCGCGGCGCTTCACCGCGCGGCGCTCCTCTTCGCTCATCCCGCCCCAGACGCCGGCGTCCTGACCGGACTCCAGCGCCCACTGCAGGCACTGGTCGGTCACGGGGCAGCGCCGGCAGACGGCCTTCGCCTGCTCCACCTGAAGGAGGGCCGGGCCGGACGTCCCGATGGGGAAGAACAGCTCCGGGTCCTCGTCGCGGCAGACCGAATCGTGGCGCCAGTCCATGGCGGCAACACTCCTCATTCTTAGTGGGTGGCCAGTAAACGCTTCGTTGCTATTCCTATTTGCGTCCGCATTGCCGAAGGGTGACGGTCAGCATCCATCAATTCGGCGCAGCGTGAGCAGGCTGTGGGGTGCCTGGACCTGCTGGAACAGCTCAACCGAACGAGCATATCCAGGCAATGTCCCGGCAACACGAGTTCGCTTGTGAATACTTTCACGAACTACAGCGATGTCAAGGGTGCCGCTCGGAAAAACTCCGAACAGTGAGCGGGCTCACCACCCATTTGTCCGGGTTTACCAGGGTCCTGGTTACCCGGCGTGCCACAGTCGATAATCAATGTAGTACGGTCTGCGTGACGTTGCTGACATTTCCGGCACCCTTCCTCGGCGTGGCGGCCACCGCGCCCGCGCGGCGGGGGGATCCGCGTCAACCGACTGGAGTACCCGAGACCTAGCAGATTACTCTCAGTGCCGCCGGCACGGAGGTGAATCGGACTTTCTCCCGCTCGCCGAGGTAGTCCCCGTCCATCTGGAACGGCAGTGGGCGCTCCGAGCGCAGGGTGAACTCCGCCAGGTCGTGCAGGCGCAGCACCTGCTTGCCGTGCGGGTCCGGCTTCCGGGAGAAGAACTGCGCCGCCGTACGGGCCGTGCTGGCCACCCGCAGCCGCCGCAGCGCGAGCACGTCGAGCCCGAGATCGAACGAGGCTTCCGGGTTCGGGTTGATCTCCCGGTCGCCCAGGTACGTCCACGGCGCGGTGTTCTGGATGATCGCCGTGGCCAGCTCCGTGTCCGGCGCCTCACCCGGACGCTCCAGCGTGATCGACGGGTGGCGGCGGTCCGAGCCGACGAAGTACTGGCTCGCGGTGGACCGGAAGTAGAGCGCCGGCGTGGAGACGCGCCCCTTCTTGCGGGACTGTTCCACCCGGCGGATGACCGCCGCGTCCAGCCCGAAGCCGGCGCAGAACGTGAAGTAGCGGTCGTCGGCCCGGCCCAGCCCGATCGTGCGGGACCGGCCCAGCCGCAGTCCCTCCAGGATCATGCTGGTGCCGTCCGGCCATTCCCGGGGCAGCCCGAGCGCGCGGGCGAAGACGTTCGTCGAGCCGCCGGGCACGGTGGCCAGCGCGGGCAGCCGCTCGGCCGAGGTCTGCCCGGTCCGGAACGTCGGCGGCTCCGCCGCCATCAGGCCGTTTACCACCTCGTTGACGGTGCCGTCGCCACCGAGCGTGACCACCAGGTCGACGCCCTCCTGGGCGGCCTCCCGGGCCAGGTCCATGGCATGGCCCCGCCGGCGCGTGTAGCGCACCGACAGGTCGACTTCACTGCGCAACGCCCGGACCAGCACGTCCCGGCTGCGCTCGCTGGTGGTGGTGGCCTTCGGATTGACCACCAGGACGGCCCGCATGGGCGGCACTGTACCGCGACTACCCACCGGTATCGTGGCGCCCGTGACGATCGACTCCGACCCGGTCCCCGGCACGCTGCGCGCCGCGGTGCTCCTGCTACGCGCGGAGGCGGTGGCGCTCGGGCTGATCGCGGTGTGGCTCATCTGGTCCGACCTCACCGCTGAGACGACGGACCTGGTCTCGGCGCTGTGGGTGACCGCGTTCGCGATCGGCGGCGCGGTGGCGCTCTGGGCGCTCGGCGGCGCGTTGTCCCGCCGTCGCGCCGGCGCACGCGCGCCCGCGATCGTGCTTCAGCTCATGCTGCTGCCGGTCGGCGGGTTCATGATCGAGGGCGGCATGGGCTGGCTCGGGCTGCCGCTCATGGCGTTCGGCATCGGCATGGTCGGGTTGCTGGTGAGCGGCCCGACCAACCGCGCGCTCGGCTTCGGCGACCCGGCCCGCTGAACGCCGGACGGCCGCCGGAGCGGTGGCCGCGACCCGGTCAGTAGCCGCCGGCGCGGCGGGTCAGCAGCGAGATGGTGGCCCGGCCGTCGGTCGCGTGGGCGTTGGCCCCGGTGGTCAGCGCGGTGAGCACCTTCCAGGCGAAGGACGACTCCGACGGCAGCGTCGCGCCCCGGACCGTCGGCACCGTGACCTCGACGGTGAGCGCGTCCTCGGTGACCGCGAACCGGCACTCCAGTTCGGCGTCGCGGGTGGCGATGGCGAGCAGCATGGCGCACGCCTCGTCGACGGCGATGCGCAGGTCCTCGATCTCGTCGAGGGCGAACTGCAGCCGGGCCGCGAGGCCGGCCGTGGCGGTACGGAGCACGCCGAGGTAACCACCGTCGGCGGGCACGGTGAGGTGGACGACGTCGTCGTCAGTCGTCGGGTGCCCGGTCAGTTGAGTCACGGCTCCTCCCCCCGGTGCGGGACTCTACCCGGTCAGGGGGCCGACCGCGTGGGCGCGGCCGTCGCGTGCGTGGCGAGCTCGCGCAACGCGGGCCCGGCCAGGCGGTACGGGTTCCACTCGTCCATCGGCGTGGCGCCGATCGCGGCGTAGAAGCGGGCTGCCGGGTTCCAGTTGATCATCCACCACTCCAGCCGCTGGTAGCCGCGCTCGACGCAGATCGCGGCGAGGGTGGCCAGCAGCATCCGGCCCGCGCCGGTGCCCCGGGCGGACGGGCGGACGTACAGGTCCTCCAGGTAGATGCCGTGCACGCCGGCCCAGGTGGAGAAGTTGAGGAACCAGAGCGCGAAACCGATCGGCTGGTCCGCCGCGTCGACGGCCACGTGACCGAAGAGCGCCGGCGCCGGCCCGAACAAGGCCGCCTCCAGCTGCTCGGCGGTGAGGTGGCACTGCTCCGGGGCGCGCTCATACTCGGCGAGTTCGTGCACCATGGCGACGACGGCCGGTACGTCCCCAGGACGTACCGGCCGGATCGTCGGAGTGCCGTCGGGCGACGTCACGCCTGCTTGGTCTCCCAGAAGATCTTCGAGATCTCGTCGATCTTCGCCAGCAGCTCGTCCGCCTTGGCCGGGTCGGTCGCGCCCTTGGCGCCGGCCGCGCCGGCCAGCTTGGTGGCCTCGTTGAACAGCTGGTGCAGGTGCGGGTACTTCTCGAAGTGCGGCGGCTTGAAGTAGTCGGTCCAGAGCACCCACAGGTGGTGCTTGACCAGCTCCGCCCGCTGCTCCTTGATCAGGATGGCGCGGGTGCGGAACTCCGGGTCGGTGTTGGCCTGGTACTTCTCACAGATCATTTTGACCGACTCGGCCTCGATCCGGGCCTGGGCCGGGTCGTATACGCCGCAGGGCAGGTCGCAGTGAGCGCTGGCCGTCACCCGGGGCGTGAGGATGCGGGGAAGGCGCATCAGGGTCCTCCATGGGTTGTTTGCGATGATCCAAGACGACATTACTCCTGGAGACGCCCTCGGGGGCTGGGAGGTGACATGGCGCCCACCGGCGAACCTCCGGCGCTGCGCGGCCCGCTGACGCCGGTGCTGGTGACCGGCCCCTCCATGTCCCCCACGCTGCGGCACGGCGACGCGGTGCTGGTCCGCACCGGCGGCCGGGCGGTGCGCCCCGGTGACGTGGTCGTCGCGGTCTTCCGCAGCCGTCCCGACCTGCTCGTCGTCAAGCGGGCGGTGGAACCGCGCGACGGCGGCTGGTGGTTGCGCGGCGACAACGAGTTCGTCGCCGACGACTCCCGCGCGTACGGGGTGGCCGACGTCCGCGGCCGGGTGGTGGCCCGCTGGTGGCCGCGTCCGGGACTGGTCAGGGGCCGGTAACGACCGGAGCGGATATGACCCCGCTCACATACTGGCTGCCGAAGCGTGACTATGCTCGGAAAGTGCCCGGGTGACCCCCGCACCGCCGCGCCGCCGGTCGCTGACCACCGCTGACCACGCCGGCCGGTCCGTCTGCTCGACAGATCCTGGAGTCACCATGTCTTCGTCCACCCCGGACCCCGCCGATCCCGTCTTCCGCCTGCACGTCGGCGGCAAGATGGCAGTCGCCTCCACCGTCCCGCTGACCAGCCGCGAGGACCTCTCCCTCGCGTACACCCCGGGGGTTGCCCGGGTGTGCGAGGCGATCGCCGCCGACCCCGCGCTCGCCGACACCTACACCTGGGTGTCGCACACCGTCGCGGTCGTCACCGACGGCTCCGCCGTACTCGGTCTGGGCAACATCGGCCCGCGCGCCGCGCTGCCCGTGATGGAGGGCAAGGCGGTGCTGTTCAAGCAGTTCGCCGGCGTCGACGCGGTGCCGGTCTGCCTGGACACGCAGGACGTGGACGAGATCGTCGCGACGGTCAAGGCGCTCGCGCCCTCGTTCGGCGGGATCAACCTGGAGGACATCAGCGCTCCGCGCTGCTTCGAGGTGGAGCGGCGGCTCGACGAGGCGCTGGACATCCCGGTCTTCCACGACGACCAGCACGGCACCGCGATCGTGGTGCTTGCCGCGCTGCGCAACGCCGCCACGCTGCTCAACCGCAAGCTCGGCGACCTGCGGGTGGCCGTCAGCGGCGCGGGCGCGGCCGGTGTCGCGGTGACCAAGATGCTGATCGCCGGCGGCGTCGACCCGGCCGGGGTGGTGGTGTGCGACTCGCGCGGCATCATCGGCCGGCACCGCGAGCTGACCGGCACCAAGGCCGAGCTGGCCGAACTCACAAACGCCGAGGGGCGCCAGGGCGACATCACCGAGGCGCTGCGCGGCGCGGACGTGCTCATCGGCGTCTCCGGTGGCCAGATCCCCGAGGCGGCGGTGGCCGGCATGGCGCCCGGCGGCATCGTGTTCGCGCTGGCCAACCCCACCCCGGAGGTGCACCCCGAGGTGGCCGCCCGGCACGTGGCGGTGGTCGCCACCGGGCGCAGCGACTACCCGAACCAGATCAACAACGTGCTCGCGTTCCCCGGCGTGTTCCGGGGCGCGCTGGACGCCGGCGCCACCCGGATCACCGACTCGATGAAGGTGGCCGCCGCCGACGCCATCGCGAACGTGGTGGCCGAGTCGCTCACCGCCGACGCGATCGTGCCCTCGCCGCTGGACCCCCGGGTCGCGCCGGCGGTGGCCGAGGCGGTCGCCGAAGCCGCCCGCCGCGACGGCGTCGCCCGCCGCTGAGATGTAAGGAAGGGGCCCTTCTTAACGCCTCCGGTAGAGGAAGGGCCCCTTCTTAACTGCTGCTCAGCTTGTTACCGTGCCGATCATGCGTGCTGCCTTCGCCTCGGCCTTCGACACCGACAACCCGCTCGCCGCGCTCGCCGTCGGCGACCGTCCCGAGCCGACCCACCCGCAGGACGACTGGGTCACCGTGCGGGTCCGGGCCAGCTCGCTCAACCACCACGACCTCTGGTCGCTGCGTGGCGTGGGCCTGACCGCCGACCAGCTCCCGAT
>NZ_JAGPXV010000176.1:0-9525 GCF_018070405.1 Micromonospora sp. D75 | reverse complement strand
CGGGGCCCGCGCGATCCTGGACGGCGCCGGGGCGGTCTACCTGGCGCTGTGGCTCACCGGCCTGGCGGTCGACCGGCGCGACGCGGCGAACGTGCTGGCGGTCAACCGCGCCGACGCCTGGCTGCACCTGCTGCTGGGCGCCGCCATGCTGGTCCTGGGGCTGCTCGCGTCGCGACGCGGCGACCGCCGCTGACCTGCGCCCCGGCGGCCCGGATGCCCGGTTTCGGGGGCCGGGGGCCCGGGTACGTCCGTAGTCCTCCGGCTGCGGGAGGCGGCGACCGCCGCGGCCGGGCGACCCTCCCCGACGAAACGGAAACGAGGACGGCGATGGTGACCCGGATCAGGTGCGAGGTCCGCGACGAGTCGCCGGTCACTGTCGTACGGCTGGCCGGCGCGCTCGACCTGGGCACGATGCGCGCGGTGCACGAGGTGCTGGACCGGTGCCTCGCCGCGCAGCCGGACGCCCTGGTGGTCGACCTGGAGGAGATCGAGGTCGGCGAGCCGCTGGCGCTGTCCGTCTTCGCCGCCGCCGCGCGGCGCGCAGCCGACTGGCCGGCGGTGCCGATGGTGCTCGCCGCGCCCTGCGCCGAGACGGCGGCCTGGCTGAACGAGACCACCGCCTGCCGGGTGGTGCCGGTGCGCCGGGACTGCGCCGAGGCGGCGGCGCTGGCCGGCGCGGATTCGGCGCCCCGGCTGCGGGCGCGGCTGGAGCCGGTGGCCGGGGCCTGCCGGCGGGCGCGGGAGCTGGTCACCGAGGCGTGCGGCAGGTGGAACGTGCCGGAGCTGGCCGGCCCGGCCTCGCTGGTGCTCAGCGAGCTGGTCGGCAACGTGGTGCGGCACGCCGGCACCCCGATGCAGGTGACGCTGACGCTGCGCCGGCCGTACCTGCGGGTGGCGGTGATGGACGGCAGCCCGGCCGACGCGCGCGCCGCGACCAGCCGCGACCCGCGCGCCGAGGGGGGCCGTGGGCTGATGCTGGTGCGGGAGCTGACCCAGCGCTGGGGAAGCACCCCGGTCGGCGCCGGCAAGGTCGTCTGGGCCATGCTCCCGGCTAATTGACCGAATTCTCCGCTCTCGCCTGGTTACATGGGCAGAGGGCCGGGTACGCCCGCCCGTCCTGTCTGTCGTCACACGGGGTGAGATGCCATGCCCAAGCGGGTAGTCACGGAACCGGCACGAGACCGGGGGCCCGCGATCCTCGCGCCGGCCCGGTTCGGGGGCTTCCCCGGGCCCGTACGGGAAGCGGTGAAGGGCAACGCGCTGTGGCGGTTGCTGCGCACCACCGACGCCAAGCAGATCGGCCTGCTCTATCTGATCACGTCGTTCGCGTACTTCATCGTCGGCGGGATCCTGGCGCTGGTCATCCGGGCGGAGCTGGCCCGGCCGGGGATGCAGATCGTCTCCCCCGAGCAGTACAACCAGATGTTCACCATGCACGGCACGGTCATGCTGCTGCTGTTCGCGACGCCGCTGTTCTTCGGGTTCGCCAACTACCTGGTGCCGCTGCAGATCGGCGCCGCCGACGTGGCGTTCCCCCGGCTGAACGCGTTCGCGTACTGGCTCTACTTCCTGGGCGCGCTGATGGTCGTGGGCGGGTTCGCCACCCCGGCCGGCGCGGCGGACTTCGGCTGGACCGCGTACACGCCGTTGAGCACCGCGCAGCACTCCCCCGGCGTCGGCGGGAACCTGTGGGTGGTCGGCCTGGCCGTGTCCGGCCTGGGCACGATCCTCGGCGCGGTCAACCTGATCACCACGATCGTGACGCTGCGGGCCCCGGGCATGACCATGTTCCGGATGCCGATCTTCACCTGGAACGCGCTGCTCACCAGCGTGCTGGTGATCTTCGTGTTCCCGCTGCTGGCGGCCGCGCTGATGGCGCTGGCCTCGGACCGGCTCCTGCACTCGCACGTGTACGACTCGACGACCGGCGGGCCGATGCTGTGGCAGCACCTGTTCTGGTTCTTCGGCCATCCCGAGGTCTACATCATCGCGCTGCCGTTCTTCGGCATCATCACCGAGATCATTCCGGTGTTCTCCCGCAAGCCGATCTTCGGCTACACCGGCCTGGTGCTGGCCACCATCGCCATCACGGTGCTGTCGATGACGGTCTGGGCGCACCACATGTTCGCCACCGGCCAGGTGCTGCTGCCGTTCTTCAGCATCCTGAGCTTCCTGATCGCGGTGCCGACCGGCGTGAAGTTCTTCAACTGGATCGGCACCATGTGGAAGGGACAGATCACGTTCGAGACGCCGATGCTGTTCGCCGTCGGCTTCCTGGTGACGTTCCTGCTCGGCGGCCTGACCGGGGTGCTGCTGGCCAGCCCGCCGCTGGACTGGCAGGTCACCGACAGCTACTTCGTGGTGGCGCACTTCCACTACGTGATGTTCGGGACCATCGTGTTCGCCGCGTTCGGCGGGCTCTACTTCTGGTTCCCGAAGATGACCGGGCGGCTGCTCGACGAGCGGCTGGGCAAGATGCACTTCTGGACCATGTTCGTCGGCTTCCACGCCACGTTCCTGGTGCAGCACTGGCTCGGCAACGAAGGCATGCCCCGCCGGTACGCCGACTACCTGCCCGGTGACGGCTTCACCACGCTGAACACGATCTCCAGCATCGGCTCGTTCGTCCTCGGCGCGTCCACCCTGTTCGTGATCTGGAACATCTGGAAGTCGTGGCGGTACGGCGCGATGGTCACCGTGGACGACCCGTGGGGTTTCGGCAACTCGCTGGAGTGGGCCACCACGTGCCCGCCACCGCTGCGCAACTTCGACCGGATGCCGCGCATCCGCTCCGAGCGGCCGGCGTTCGACCTCAAGTACGGCCCGCTCGTCTCCGACCTGGGCCGCGACCTGCCGCAGCGCACCACCAAGCCGCCGCAGAGCTTCCGCGAGGAGCTGCGCCACGAGCGGCACCTGCCGGAGTCCCCGTCGGCCGGCGGCGCGTACGGGGCGCCCGAGGCGGTGGACTACCAGCCCGCTCCGCAGTCCGGCGCCCGGCCGGTGGAGGTGCCGGTGCCGGAGGAGGTACGCCGGCCCAGCTTCGAGGAGACCGACGAGCCGGAGGACAGCGCGCTCAACGCCGAGCGCGACGACCAGCCCAACGACAGGTGGCGGCACCCGCGCGGGCACGGGGACACCCCGGAGAACTGAGACACCCGACGGGGGCCGGCGCCGTGCGGGTGCCGGCCCCCGTCGCGTACGCCGCGCGCCGGCTCCCGTGGTGGGAGCCGGCGCGGTACGTGCGTGCGGCGGGTCAGTCGGCGGCCGGCAGTCCGGCAGCGGTCAGCGAGCGGCGCACCGCCGGCTGCACCCGGGTCAGCCGCAGCGGCACCCCGGTACGCGCGGCGGCGTCCCGCCCGGCCATCAGCGCGGCGATCCCGCCGGCGTCGAAGCCACCAGCGCCGACCAGGTCCACCACCACCTCGCGGGGCTGCCCGGTGACCGCCTTGAGCACGGCCCGGCGCAGCTGGTCCGCGCCGGCCCGGTCGACCTCGCCGCCGACCTCGACCACCACCCGGTCGCCGTTCTGCTTCACCGAGATGCGGGCCTTCGCCGGCTCGGCCTCGGCGGCGCCGTTCTGCCAGGGCGGCGGCGCCTCGGCCAGCATCGCCTGACGCAGCCAGGTCAGCGCCCGCGACAGCAGCCGGGACACGTGCATCTGCGAGATGCCGAACCGGGCGGCGATCTCCGCCTGGGTCTGGTTGCCGTAGAAGCGCATCGCCAGGATGCGGCGCTCCCGCCAGGGCAGCCGGTGCAGCAGGCCGCTGACCGTGACCCGGTCGTCCACCGACTCCAGCGCGTGGTCGGACTCGCCGACCAGGTCACCGAACTCGGCCGAGCTCTCCCCGCCGACCGGCGCGTTCAGCGACGCCGGGCAGTGCACCTGGCGTACGTGCACGCGCGGATTGGCGTCGAGCAGCCGGGCGGCCAGCGTGGCGCCGTGCGCGTACGCGGCGTCCGGGCGGTCCACCGCCCCCCGGCTCCACCGGGCGGTGATCTCGAAGCCGGCCGGCAACCACGGCACGCCGAGCGCCACCGCGAGGTGGGCGGCGGCGCCGTGCGGTGAACCGAGCACCACGCCGGGCCAGCGCCGGTCCGGGTACTGTCCGGTGAACCATCCGGCCACCCGCTCGGCGTCCACGGCGGCGATCTGGGCGGCGGTGAGCGCGGCCCGCCCGGCGGCCCGCGACGCGGCGGCCCGGCGTACCGGCTCGGGCGCGCCTCCGAGGCGCGACAGCGCGCCCGGGTGGCCGAGGTCGCCGCAGTCGTCGCCGCGCAGCGCCCGGGCGGTCGCGGCGACCAGGGTCCGGGCGGCGCTGCCGGCCGCCACCACCCGCTCGGCGGGCAGTCCCGCGCCGCCGGCCCGTTCGACTCGTTCGCTCACCACGCGGCCCGGCTTCCCGTCCATCTGGGGTCTAAACGGGGCATCTCCCCACGGGGCAGGACCAAGGCCCGCCCGGTGGCCGCACCGCCCGCGGCACCCAGGTACGCCGTCGCGCCGCGCGCCCGCCGTCACGGGCGGGTATGGGCCGGACCGGGACGGGCACTGCACGGCGCATGCCCGACGACGGGAGCACCCCGGCGGCGACCATCACCCCGTACCGGGACGGACCGCCGCTGGAACGCAACGACTTCGCGCTGGTCACACCCGAGGGGGCACGCCGATCGAGACGTCTCCGGGCCGCCCGGCGACCGCGAGCGCTGCCCCCCCTGCCACCTCCCCCGCGATCTTGCACTTCGGTCCCCGGAAAACCGTCCTGAACCGGGCACTCAGGGGGCCGGAACTGCAAGATCGCGAGGGAAGAGAGGGTGGGCCGCCCGGATGCCGCTAGACGATCTCGTCGGCCGCGATGGCCTCGGTCTGGATCACCCGTTCCCGCACCCGGCGGGCGGCGTCACCGTCGGCGACCAGGCCGCGCAGGTCGGCCAGCGCCGGCTCGGGCACGTCGAGCGGCGTGGACGGATCCACCACCGCCTCCAGCACGGCGGGCCGGTCGGCCGCGAGCACCTCGTCCCAGGCGGCGCCGACCAGGTCCGGCCGGTCCACCCGTACGCCGTGCAGCCCGAGCAGGCGCGCCCACCCGGCGTACGGCACGTCGGAGCGTCGTCGCCCGGGCGTACGCCCGCCGCCCACACCGGACTGGTCCCGGTTGTTCAGCACCAGCACGATCAGCCGGGGATCGCGCCACCGCGTCCAGTGGTGTGCCACCGTGATCAGCTCGGCCAGGCCGTTGAGCTGCATCGCGCCGTCGCCGAGCAGCGCGATCACCGGCTCGTCCGGGCGGGCCAGCTTGGCCGCGACCGCGTACGGCAGCGCGCAGCCCATCGAGCCGAGCGTGCCGCACAGCCGCGCCTGCACCCCCGGTGGCAGCTCCAGGTGCCGGGCGTACCAGTAGACGACCGAGCCGACGTCGACGGCGACGGAGGCGTGCCGGGGCAGCCGGGCGGACAGCTCGCGGAGCACCAGCCGCGGGTTGACCGGCTCGGCGGGCGTGGCGGCCCGCTCGGCGGCGGTCTCCCGCCACCGGTCCACCATCTTCTCCACCATGCCGCGCCACTCGCGGTGGGGCTGGTCGGGCACCCGGGTCAGCAGTGCCCGCAGCGTCTCGGCGGTGTCGCCGACGAGCGGCACGTCCACCGGGTAGCGGGTGCCGACGCGCCGGCCGTCGATGTCGATCTGGATGGTGCGTACCTGGCCGGGCATCGGGAACCAGTCGGTCCACGGATCGTTGGTGCCGATCATCAGCAGCGTGTCGCAGCCGCCCATGAGTTGCGCGGCGGCGGTGGTGCCGACCTCGCCGAGCACGCCGGTGTGGAACGGCAGCCGCTCGTCCAGCACCGGCTTGCCCAGCAGCGACGTGGCCACGCCCGCGCCGAGCCGGTCGGCGAGCGCGACGATCTCCTCGGCCGCGCCGTGCGCGCCCTGGCCGACCAGCATCGCCACCCGCTGCCCGCTGCCCAGCAGCGAGGCGGCGGCGTCCAGGTCGGCGTCGTGCGGCAGCACCCGGGCCAGCGGCTCGCCGGGCGTCGCGGTGACCACTCCGGCGGTCTGCGGCAGCAGGTCCGGTACGGCGGTGACCTGCAACGCGCGCGGCAGCACCACGCAGGTCGGGCTGCGCGTCGCGGCGGCGGTACGGAACGCCTGGTCCAGCAGCGCCGGCACCTGCTCCGGGCGGCGGCCGTAGCGGACGAACTGGTTGCACACGTCGCCGAAGAGCCGGCTCAGCCCGATCTCCTCGTGCGCGCCGCCGAGCGGGCCGGTGACGTCCTCGCCGACGATCGCGACGACCGGCTTGCTGTCCAGCTTGGCGTCGTAGAGCCCGTTGAGCAGGTGCACCGCGCTGGGCCCCTGGGTGGCCAGGCACACCCCGACGCCGCCGGTGAACTTCGCGTGCCCGGTGGCCATGTACGAAGCGGTCTCCTCGTGCCGGGCGGGGACGAACGCCGGGTCCCCGCCCGCGTCGTCGAGCGCGCCCACGAGCGGGGCGATCGCCGCGCCCGGACAGCCGAAGACCCGCGGCACCCGCCAGGCCCGCAGGCGTTCGACCACCAGGTCGGCGACGATGCGCTCAGCCATTACCCCGCCCGGGCGTGCTCGCGTCGACGTAGCGCAGCACCGCGCCGACCCCGTCGGTCAGCTCCGGCGCCTCCTCGGGCGCGAGCACCGTCAGGTCCGCGTCGGTGCCGATCAGCGCGCGCAGCAGCGCGGCGTCGGCGCGTACCCGCTGGGGGTCGGCCACCGACATGTCCGACAGCTGGCCCGGGTCGGTGGCGATCTCGGTCGGCTCGGGGCCCACCCACAGCTCGCCGTCGGCGGACGGGTCGTCCACGATGAGCATGGTGTCGACCTGGTTGCGTTGCAGCGCGGAGACCACGGCGTCGAGGCCGGCGCCGACGTCCTCCTGCACGCCGAAGCGGTCCAGGGCGGCGGTGACGCGCCGGTCGGCGACCTCGGCGACGGTCTGCGCCGTGATGTCGTCCATCAGCGTGTCGTCCGCGCCGACGTCGCGGGCGCCGGCGTCGGTGCGGACCAGCACGTCCTGCCACCGTTCCGGCAGCTGGGCGGCGATCATGCCGGTGGCGCGGATGTCCCCGGCCACCACCACGACGTCCGCGCCGACCCGCTCGGCCAGGTCTGCGGTTGCCGCGGCGGCGTCGCCGGCGTTCTGGTGCCACGCCTCCATGGCGGCGCGCTGGTAGCGGGACTGTGACCAGCCGCCCGGCTGTACGCGCCGCAGCTGCCGGCTCTGTCCGCCGGTGACGTGGGCGCGGCGCGGAACGCCGCCGGCGCTGACCGCCATCGCGTCCGCGCCGGTGCGGTCGGCCAGCACCCGCACCCAGGCCACCTGCTCGCCGCGCTGGGCCACGAGCGGCATGGTGTGCGGCAGCGCCGACCAGCTCGCCAGGTCACGCAGCGGCGGCGCGGACAGGTACTCGGTGAGCACCACGCGGCCCCGGGTGGCGAACACGGCGATGCCGTAGTCGCCGGGCACCGGCTGGGGCCGGCGGACGACCTCCTCCCCCGCCTCGACGGTGACCGGGTCGGCGCCCTGGCTCAGCAGGTCGCCCTTGAGGGCCCGCCCGCGCCGGTCGACCTGCGCTCGCGCGTCCTGGGTGTCGCGGGAGGCGTCCATGTACACCGAGCACCAGGGCCCGGGACGGTTGTAGAGCGGGCGCAGGAAGGACAGCTGCATGCTCGACCCCTTTCCGGCTCGGCCGCACGCATACCCGCGCCCCGGCGGAGTTCACCTGCCGGCCGCCCGGGCGTGACCGGTGTTCATTCACGTCGTTCAACTCCACGGGTCGATACCATCTGTGCACGGATCGGAACTCTCGGTGGTGAACATGGACACGGAGCTGCATACCCGTCGCGTCGTCCACCCGGCGGAGCGCGTCGTCACCGGACGTCTCGTCCGGTTGATGGAGGGCTACGCCCGGGAGGTACGGGTCGGGCAGCCGGCGCTGGTCGCGGTGCTGACCGCCGCGGGGGTGGTGGGGCTGCTGCTGAAGGTGGTGCGCGCGTTGCTCAGCAGCGGTGGCGGCGGGGCCCGGCGCAGCTTCAAGGAGCTGAAGAAGGGGCCGGAGTTCCTGGTCACCCCGGTCCGGGTCCGCGACGCCGCCGGCCGGCTGGTCGAGGTCGAGCTGCACGGCCACCTGCCGCAGAGCGCGCTGCACCCCGGCGACCACGTCCAGCTCACGCTGCGGGCGCAGCGCGACGAGGATCTGCCGCCCCGGATCGAGCGGATCGTCAACCTGACCACCGGGCAGCTGCTCACCCCGCGCACCGCCACGCTCTGGTCGCACCTGGGTCCGGCGCTGCTGCTCCAGGCCGTGCTGGGCGCCGTGCTGCTGTTCGGCGTGGCCGCCTGCTCCGCGCTGACCTAGGTTTCCCCGTCGCCGGCGGCGGGCACCGCTGCGGCCATGTTCGCCGGATTCACGCTCACCGAGATCGACGCCGGCGCGGTGCGCCTGCGCGTACGCCACGGCGGCTCCGGGCCGCCGGTGGTGCTGCTGCACGGGCACCCGCGTACCCATGCGACCTGGCACCGGGTGGCGCCGCGGCTGGCCGCGCGCCACACGGTGATCTGCCCGGACCTGCGCGGCTACGGCGGCTCGTCGAAGCCGCCGAGCGACCCGGAGCACACCGTCTACTCCAAGCGGGCGATGGCCGCCGACGTGGTCGGGCTACTCGACGCGCTCGGCCACCGCCGGGCCGCCGTCGTCGGACACGACCGCGGGGCGTACGTGGCCATGCGCACCGCCCTGGACCACCCGGACCGGGTGAGCCGCCTGGGTGTGCTGGACGGGGTGCCGATCGGTGAGGCGCTGGCCCGCTGCGACGCCCGGTTCGCCGCCCGCTGGTGGCACTGGTTCTTCCTCGGCCAGCTCGCCAAACCGGCCGAGCGGGTGATAAACGCCGATCCGCACGCCTGGTACGGCGGCTCACCGGAGGAGATGGGCGAGCAGGCGTACGCCGACTACCACCGCGCCATCCACGATCCGGCCACCGTGCACGCCATGTGTGAGGACTACCGGGCCGGGCTCGGTCCGGACCGGGCGGCGGACGACGCGGACCGCGCCGCCGGACGCCGGATCGGCTGCCCGGTGCTGTTCGCCTGGTCCGAGCGCGACGACATGGTCGACCTGTACGGCGACCCGGCCGCGATCTGGCGGGACTGGGCCGACGACGTGCGGACCGCCTCGATCCCGTCCGGGCACCACATGGCCGAGGAGGCGCCGCGGGAGCTGACCGACGTGCTGGCCGGTTTCCTCGCGGAGGACCTTGCCTCGGTCAGCGACCGGCGGGGGTGAGCGGTCGCGCGACCGGGGCCGGCGCGTCGAGCAGGCCCCGGCGGCGCGCCCAGCGCTCGAACAGCACTGTGGCGAACGGGGGCACCGCGCTGACCAGGGCCAGCCCGGTCTGCACGAGCGTCCAGCGGCGCCGCCGGGCCACCACGAGCGTCAGCAGTCCGTAGACCACGAACAACGCGCCGTGGATCGGGCCGAAGATCTTCACGCCGATAT
>NZ_JAGPXV010000175.1:0-9556 GCF_018070405.1 Micromonospora sp. D75 | reverse complement strand
CCCCGGAACAGGCCGGTCAGCAGGCGCTGCTCGTCGGCGGTCGCGGCGGCGAAGAGACGGCCGACGAGATCCCGCCGCCGGGCCTGCGAACCGGAGCCGGCGACGCGGGAGATCTCCTCGATCGCCGCGTCGACGGCGGCGACGGTGAGCGTCGGCTCGGCGGCCGGCGGCGGCAGGTCACGCAGGCCCGCCCAGCCGACACCGGTCTGACGCTGGCGCAGCTCACCGGCGAGATAGCCGGCGCCGGCCGGGATCTCGCCCGGCTCCAGCCCGCGCAGCGCAGCGGCCAGCAGCTCCACCTTGGCTCGTCTGCCGCTGGTGGCGCCGACCGCGGCCGAGGTGGCCGCCAGCTCCACGAAACGCACGCCCATATCCTGCCAGTCACCTGCGACACCGGGGCCGATCCGGCGACCCGGCACACCACACGGGTGGCCGGGTCACCGGCAACCGGTCAGGCCGAGACCGGTTCCTCGATCCGCAGGCCGCGCCCGCGCACGCCCTCGGCGACCCGGGTGAGCAGCGCGTCGAGCGTGACCAGCGCGGCGGAGAGCTCGCCGATCTGTTCGTTGAGCGTGTCCTCGGACCACGCGGAGACGTCGACGTCCCCCAGAGCACGGACGGCGGCCTGAAGCCGCTCCATCTCGTCGTTCGTACGCATGTTCGAAAGGCTATAACACCCCGCCCGCCGACACACCACAAACTCCGACATCGGCCCCGAAGTTACGGTTTCGACACCTCAGCCGCGGTTTCCGGCCTCCGCCACCCGGGCCAGCAGCAGCGCCTCGGCCAGGCACACCCGCGCGAACTCGCCCAGGTGCAGGCTCTCGTTCGGCCCGTGGGCCCGCGCGTGCGGGTCCTCCACCCCGGTCACCAGGATCGCGGCCTGCGGGAACATCTCCTGGAACGTGGCGATGAACGGGATCGACCCGCCCACCCCGATGTCCACCGGGTCGGTGCCGTCCCAGGCCGCCCGGAACGCCGACCGCGCCGCGTCGAACATCGGCCCGGAGGCGTCGATGACGCAGGGCGCGCCGTCGTGCTCGAACGTCACCGACACCTGCGCGCCCCACGGCGCGTGCCGCTCCAGGTGCGCGGTCAGCGCCGCGTACGCCTTCTTCGGGTCATCGCCCGGCGCGAGCCGTACGCTCAGCTTCGCCTTCGCGGACGGCACCAGCGCGTTCGGCGCCTCGCCGGTGGCCGGCGCGTCCACGCCGAGGATCGCCAGCGCCGGCTTGGTCCAGAGCCGGTCGGTGATCCGGCCGGTGCCGAACAGTTCCGCGCCGTCGACCAGGCCGGCCTCGGCGCGGAACCGGTCCTCCGGGTAGTCGACGCTGGCGCCCTCGCGGCCGACCAGTCCGTCCACCGCGACGTCACCGGCCTCGTCGTGCAGCGTGCCGAGCAGCTTCACCAGCGCGGTGAGCGCGTCCGGCACCGCGCCGCCGAACATGCCGCTGTGCACCGCGTGGTCGAGCGTGCGCACCTCCACGAAGCAGTTGACGATGCCGCGCAGCGAGGTGGTCAGCGCGGGCACGCCGACGTCCCAGTTGGTGGAGTCGGCGATCACGATGACGTCGGAGGCCAGATCGTCACGGTGCTCGGCGAGCAGCCGCTCCAGCGAGTCCGAGCCGTACTCCTCCTCGCCCTCGATGAACAGCACCACGCCGACCGGGAGCCGGTCGCCGAACGCGCGCAGCGCGGCGACGTGCGCCATGATGCCGGCCTTGTCGTCGGCGGCGCCCCGGCCGTAGAGGCGGCCGTCACGCTCCACCGGCTCGAACGGGTCCGACTCCCACAGCGACAGGTCGCCGACCGGCTGCACGTCGTGGTGCGCGTACATGAGCACGGTGGGCGCGCCGGGCGGGGCCGCCTTCGTGCCGATCACCGCGGGCTGGCCGCCGGACCGGACGATCCGCGTGTCGAGGCCGCAGCCGCGCAGCAGCTCCGCCACCGCCTCGGCGGAACGCTCCACGTGCGAGTGGTCGAAGCCCTCGAAGGCGATGCCCGGGATGCGGACGAGTCGCTCGAGGTCGGCACGGACGCCGGGCAGTTCCCGCTCGACGGCGGCCCGCACCTCGGACTCGGAGTGGCTCGGAGTGGTCTTGACCGGAATCGTATGCTGGCCTTACCCCGCCACGTCGGCCGAGCCTGATCGCCGGCCGCCCACCCGGACGTAGTAGCGGTCCGCGTCGTGCGGCAGGTCCGGGGCGCCGTCGACGACCAGGTCCACCGCCACCGCGGTGCCGTCGGCGGTGAAGTGCGCCCGCTCCCCCGCGTGCCAGCGGCGCAACTCCGGCAGGATCTGCTCACCGTCGCGGGCGAGCGCCCGGCGCAACCGCAGCTCGGCCGGCGCGGTGACGAGCACCGACAGCGTCAGCTCGGGGCGTACCGCGGCGCGGGCGGCGCTCACCCCCTCGACGATCAGCGCCGGACCGGCCGGCACCGGCACCACCCGGTCCAGGAACCGGCGTCGCACCCAGCTGTAGCGGCGGTAGCCGCCCGCCCGGCCGGCCCGCACCGGGCCGAGCACCTGCTCCTCCAGCCGGGTCCAGAACGTGAGCTGGTCGTCCCAGCCGTCGAGCAGGTCGTCGGTGTGCACCAACGGCGGGCGCACGCCGCCCGCCCGCTCCGCGAGCGCGTCCGCGAGGCGCGTCGCGAACACGCTCTTGCCCGCGCCGCTGGGCCCGTCGACGGCCACCAGCCGGGTACGCCCCAACCGCGCCGGACCGGCCAGCACGCGGCGGGCCAACCCGGCGTACGCCTCGATCACGGCGACGTTCACCCGACCGACGCTAACGTTCCCCCGTCCGCTGGAACCTGCGACCCGGGCGGACCGTTTCGGCGAGCGGTGACGTGGGCGGCTGGGCATCATCGGGGGGTGCTCCATGACGTGATGTGTCCGGGCGTCGACGCCCTCCTGGAACAGGCCCGCGCCGGTCTCCGCCGGCTCACTCCGCACGAGACCGTCGAGGCGGTCCGAGGCGGCGCGCTGCTGATCGACACGCGTACCGAGGCGCAGCGCCGCGAGGAGGGTGAGCTGCCCGGCGCGATCGTCATCGACCGCACCGTGCTGGAGTGGCGGCTCGACCCGGCCAGCGCCTGGCGCATCCCCGAGGCCACCGGGTACGACCGCGAGATCGTCGTGGTGTGCCGGGAGGGGTACAGCTCCAGCCTGGCCGCCGCCAGCCTCCAGACGCTGGGGCTGCGGCAGGCCACCGACATGATCGGCGGGGTGCAGGGCTGGCGGGAGGCCGGGCTGCCGATGTCCGACCGCCCGGCCGACGTGCGCTACTGAACCGCGCGGTCGACGGCGGGCCGCCGGACGTCGCTCTGTGCCGGCGGCGCGCCGGGTGGCACGAACGGCAGTCCCGGCGGCGGACCGGACTCGATCAGCCGCCACAGCGCGTCCGTGTCGAGGTGTTCCTCCACCAGGTCGCCGAGCAGGTCCAGCGTCCGCTCCCGGGCCGCCGCGAAGGACGTGTCCGGCGCGACCTTGAAGCCGGTGCGCCCGGCCGCCGCCGCGACCTCGGTCAGGAAGCGGCGGCGGAACTCGTCGGAGGAGAACGTGCCGTGCCAGTGGGTGCCGTACACGTTGCCGAGGCGTGCGCCCTCGCCGGTGCCGTCGGTGTGACGGAGCAGCGGTGCGAGTCCCGGGTCGGCCGTCGACACCCGGCCGTGGTGGATCTCGTAGCCGCTCACCGGCACGTCCCCGGCGGCGCTGCCCTCGGCCCGGCGCACCGTCTTGACCGGCTCGAACGTGATCTCGACGGGCAGCAGCCCGAGGCCGGGCACGGTGCCCCGGCGGCTCTCCACCGGGTCGTGGATCACCCGGCCCAGCATCTGGAAGCCGCCGCAGATGCCGAGCAGCGGCCGTCCGGCGGCGGCGTGCGCCAGTACCGCGTCGGCCAGGCCGGTCTCCCGCAGCCAGGCCAGGTCGGCGACAGTCGACTTGGTGCCGGGGAGCACCACCAGGTCGGCGGCGGCCAGTTCGGCCGGTTCGACGGTGAGGCGTACCCGCACACCCGGCTCGGTGGCGAGGGCCTCGACGTCGGTGGCGTTGCTGATCCGGGGTAGCCGCACCACTGCCACGTCGAGCCAGTCGGTGCCCCGGGGCGCGGGCGGCCGGCCGAGCACCCGCCCGTACGCGAGCGAGTCCTCCGCGTCCAGCCACAGGTCCAGCGCCCAGGGCACCACCCCGTACGTGGGACGGCCGGTGACCCGGCGCAGCATGTCCAGCCCCGGCTGGAGCAGCCCCCGGTCGCCCCGGAACTTGTTCACCACGAACCCGGCGACCAGCGCCTGGTCGGCCGCGTCGAGCAGGGCGACGGTGCCGAACATCGAGGCGAACACGCCGCCCCGGTCGATGTCGCCGACCACGATCGTCGGCAGCCCGGCCGCACGCGCCAGCCCCATGTTGACGTAGTCGCCGTCACGCAGGTTGATCTCGGCGGGGCTGCCCGCGCCCTCGCAGATCACCACCTCGTACTCCTCGCGCAGCTCGGTCAGCGCCGCGTACGCGGTGGTGGCGAGCCGGGACCGCACCTCGTGGTAGTTGCCGGCGGTGACCGTGTCGACCGCCTCGCCGAGCAGCACCACCTGGCTGGCGTGGTCGCTGCCCGGCTTGAGCAGCACCGGGTTGAACCGCAGGTCGGCGTCGAGCCCGCAGGCGGCGGCCTGCATGGCCTGGGCTCGGCCCAGCTCCCCGCCGCGCCCGTCCGGCCCGACCACCACAGCGGAGTTGTTCGACATGTTCTGCGCCTTGAACGGCGCGACCCGGACGCCCCGGCGGCGCAGCCAGCGGCAGATACCGGCGGTGAGCACGCTCTTGCCGGCGTCGGAGGTGGTGCCGGCGACCAGCAGCCCGCCGCTCACCGCCCGCTCCCCCGGCGGGCTGCCCGCATGAGGACGCCCAGCGCGGCCCGTCCGGCGGCTCCGGCCACGCGCCCGACGGTCACCGGGTAGAGCGCGGCCAGGCCGAGCGCGGCCGCGCCGACCGCGCCGGAGATCCGGGCGGCCCGCTTCAGGTGCCGCGCCTCGGGGCGGGGCCCGTCACCGAGGAACGGCCGGGTCTCGGCGCGGCCGAAGTAGACGTTGCGCCCGCCGAGCCGGACACCGAGCGCGCCCGCCATCGCCGCCTCGCACTGACCGGCGTTGGGGCTCGGGTGGTCGGCCCGGTCCCGCCGCCACACCCGCCAGGCGACGGCACGGTCCCCGTGCGCCGCCGGCGCAACCGCGACCGTGAGCAACCCGGTCAGCCGGGACGGCACCAGGTTCAGCACGTCGTCCAGCCGGGCCGCCGGGGTGCCGAAGCGGGCGTACCGGGGCGAGCGGTGACCGACCATCGCGTCGAGCGTGTTTGCCGCCCGGTAGCCGAGCAGGCCGGGCAGGCCCGCGACCGCGCCCCAGACCAGCGGGGCGACCACCGCGTCCGAGGTGTTCTCGGCGACCGACTCGACCGTGGCGCGGGCGAGTTCGGACTCGTCGAGGGCGGACGGGTCCCGCCCGCAGAGGTTGCCGAGGCGGGCCCGGGCGGCGGGCAGGTCGGCCCGGCCCAGCGCCCGTGCCATCACCCGGGACTCGTGCCGCAGCGTGCGCCCACCCAGCACCGTCCAGGTGCCGGCGGCGACCAGCGCGGCCCGGGCCACCGGATGACGGCGGGTGGCCAGCGCGGCGGCGGCGCCGAGCAGGACCGGCGCGCCGACGGCGAGCGCCGTGAACGCGGCACCGGCCGACCGGTCGGGACGGTAGAGCCGCTGTTCCAAGGCACCGGCCGCCCGGCCGAAGCCGGCCACCGGATGCCACCGGCGGGGGTCACCGAGCAGCGCGTCGAGCGCGTAACCCGCCACCAGTCCGGTCGCGTTCGCCATGGCGGTCGCCTGCCGCACCCGTCACCACCTCCGGCCGGCCAGCCTAGTCGTACGCGGGGTGGAGACGCCGATGTCACCACCCCGCGCCCCCGTCGGACGACTGTCAGGCGGGCACCGGGGTCCGTCGCCTGCTCCGGCGCCCCGACGCGGTCCCGCCCGGGCTCGCGCCGCCCGGCTCGCCCTCACCCGGCCCGGAACCACCCGGTCCGCCGACCTCCGGCGGTGCGACCTCGCCCAGTTCGTCGTCCTCGGCCGTGGCCGGCCCGTCGTCGGCCACGTCGCCCAGCTCGTCCTCCTCCCCCGCCGGGCCACCCGAACCGGGGTCGAAGCCAGCGGCCTGCCGCGCACCGGACCGGGCATCGACGGACCAGGCGTCGACGGACCGGGCGTCGAACGGGTCGGGCTCACCCACCCGCTCCACGGTGCCGACGAGCCCGACCCGGCCGCCGCCGTACTCCGGGGGCGGGAAGTCGTCGTCGAAGGGCCGGTCGTCGAAGGTGGCCGGGGCCTGCCCGTCGGGCACCGGCTCGGTCGTCTCGCCGTGCACCCGCTGCTCGGCCTCCGCGTCCTCGACCGTGCTGGTGGCCGCGCGGGGCTGGTTGCGCAGGAACCGGGCCCGGCCGCGGGACAGGTCGTGCCCGACCGCGACCGCCTCCAGTTCGTAGAGCGTGCGGTGGGTGCCGGACTCGTCGGTCCAGTCCCGGGTGTAGAGACGGCCGGCGACGATCACCGGGTCGCCGACCGCCACCGAGGACGCGACTCCCTCGGCCAGGCGGCGCCAGCAGTTGACCCGTACCCGCAGGCTGTTGCCGTCGACCCAGCGGCCGCTGTCGCGGTCGAGCCGGCGGGCGGTCGAGGCGACCTTGAAGTTGGCCACCAGCGTTCCGCTCTGGGTGGTCCGGCGCCACTCCGGCGCGGTCAGCACATTGCCGACGATCGTGACGTACGTATCGAACATCGCCCCTCCCAGGGATCGACTTGTCCCGGAAAGCGTCGGCCCGCCGCCTAGCCCGGGCCACCCGCCCGGCCCGTACCTGTGGATGACGGACCGCCCTGTGGACAACCCCCTGATCAAGGTCCCGATCTGCTAGGTCAACCGGCCCTACGCGCCTGACCTGCGGCGACGCATGATCGAGTGGAGCCGGCAAGCAGGCGTTCCGGAATCGCGCCGGTTGGGTAAGTACTTGATCAACCGAGAGAAAGGGAGCTCCGATGCTTCTCCGAGACGTCCGCGAGGCAGCGCGATGAGCGCCGTGGCGAACCCCGCGACCGTGGCCGAGTGCCTGCGGGTCGGCGCCGGGTTCTCCCAGGGCGACCGCAACTGGATCGCCGAGCAGTTCGCGACCCTGGACACCCGGCTCGCCGGCTTCCACGCCGACGCCACCGAGCTGGAGGTGTCCGTCAAGGATCGTGAGGCCCGGGGCCAGAAGGTGACCCTGGAGTGCTGGATCGCCGGCCGGCAGAAGATCGTCACCACCTCGACCGAGGAGGATCTGCACGCCGCGCTCAACGACGTCCGGGACGACCTGCGCCGCAAGCTCAACGACGCGAAGACCCGGCAGGAGCCGCGCAACAACAAGCACCTGCGCGCCGTCGACCAGCCCGAGGGCGTCCCGTTGCAGGACGCCGCACGCGAGGACGCCGAAACCGTCTGAATCCCGGCACGGCCCGCCCGCTCGGTGCCGGCGGGCGGGCCGTCCCCGCGCCGAGGCGTTGTTAAGAAGGGGCCCTTCCTCTACCGGATGCGTTAACAAGGGCCCCCTCCTTACAGCCCAGCACCCCTACCGCCGGGTAGCGCGGCGGCGTACCGTCGCGGTCGTGGAACCGGACGTGCTGGGCACCCCCTACGAGCGGCGGACGATCGACCTGGGCACCGACGACGAGGGGCCGGTCGTCGCGACCCTGGTGCGACGGCGGGCCGACCGCCCGACCGGTCGCGCCGTGCTCTACGTGCACGGGTTCGTCGACTACTTCTTCCAGACCCACGTAGCCGACTTCTTCGCCGAGCGCGGCTGGGACTTCTACGCGCTCGACCTGCGCAAGTACGGCCGCAGCCTGCTGGCGCACCAGACTCCGAACTTCTGCCGCGACCTGAGCGACTACTTCCCCGAGCTGGACGCCGCCGCGGAGATCATCCGTGCCGAGGAGGGCCACGACACCCTGCTCGCCATGGGCCACTCGACCGGCGGCCTGATCATCTCGCTCTGGGCGCACGACCGCCGCGACGCCGGACTGGTCGACGGCATCGTGCTCAACAGCCCCTTCTTCGACATCAACGCGCCCTGGATGGTCCGTCGACCCCTCGCGGCCGCCGTCTCCCGCCTGGGCCGCAAGGCGCCGCAGCGTGTCCTGCCGTTCGGCCTGGGCACCGTGTACGGCGAGAGCCTGCACGCCGACCACCGGGGCGAGTGGCGGTACGACCTGGCCTGGAAGCCGCTCGCCGGGTTCCCGGTCCGGGCCGGCTGGCTCAATGCGATCCGTACCGGTCAGCGTCGCCTGCGGGCCGGGCTGGACATCCCGGTGCCGGTGCTGCTCGCCTGTTCGACGCGCAGTTTCCGGGGCACCAAGTGGCACGACAGCGCCACCGGCGCCGACGCCGTGCTCGACGTCGAGCACATGGTGCGCTGGGCGCCCCGCCTCGGCCGGCACGTCACGCTGGCCCGCTTCGACGGCGGGCTGCACGACCTCACGCTGTCCAGTCCCGGCGTACGCGAGAAGGTCTTCGCGGAGGTCGGACGGTGGGCGGAGGGGTTCCTCCGCGCCGGACCGACCGAACCGGAGCCCACGACGCCGCCGTCACCTCGGCGGCCGGCCGACGCGACCGCCGAGGGCTGAGGCCGGGCCGGCCTCGCCGCCGGCTCAGTCGGCGACGACCGCCGCGAGCGCGGCGCGGATCCGGTCGAACGTGGCGATCGGGTGCCCGCCTGCCTGCGGCGGCAGCACCACACCCAGGCAGCGCAACGCCGGCCCGCCGTCCGGTCCGGCCTCGACCGCGAACACCGGCGCGCCCACGTACCCGGCGGGCAGCTCCGTGGTGACCCGCACCTCGCCGCCGTCCCGGGCGACCCGCTCGACCACCGCTTCCAGCGGCCGCGACCCGTCCTCACCCGCGCCCAGGGCCAGCACGAACGCCGAGGCGGGCGCCGCGCCGATCCGGGCGACCGAGTCGGCCGGCGCGGCCACCGCCTCGGTGACCTGCTGGGTACGCCAGCGCCAGCCCCGGTCGTCGGCCCAGCCGTGCAGACCGCCGGTCGGCATCGCGGCGAGCCCCAGTTCCGGCAGGTGCAGCCAGTGGTCGGCGAAGCCGGGCAGGTCGATCGGCTCGTCCGCCCCCTCGGCCGGGTCCGTGACGCTGGGCCGCAACCCGATCTCGCCGTACGCCCGGTCGGTCAGCGCGTCGGCGGTGAGCAGCCACTCGTGCGCGACCTCCCCGTCGTCGGTGGCGCCGACCAGCTCGCTGTAGAAGAAGGCGGTGCCGAGGACGCCGGCCGGCGCGCCCGGGCCGTCCGAGCCGGTGAGGGGCAGGATCGCCCGTCCGAGGAGCTGACACAGCTCGAAGACGATCTCGTTCTCGGTTTCCTGGTCGAGCAGCATCCGACGAGGGTACGGATCGCGTCCCGCCCGCCCCGCGCGGGACCCGCCGGAACTGTGGTGCCGTTCCGGGCCCCGGCATGGGACGCTGAGGGGCGGAC
>NZ_JAGPXV010000174.1:0-9588 GCF_018070405.1 Micromonospora sp. D75 | reverse complement strand
GTGCTGGACGGCGAGCGGGTGGTGGACACGTCCGGCCCGGTGGTGGTCGGGCGTTCGGCGCGTACCGGCGCGGAGCTGTGGCGCAGGGCGGACATCCACCCGGCCCGGGTGCTCGCGACCGAGCCGGGGCGGGTGCACCTGCTGACCGACCGGCGGGAGCTGGTCACCGTCGACCCGCTCACCGGCGCGACCCGGTCCAGTTTCGTGCTCGACGTCGGGCGGGACGGGATCGGCTGGCGGCCGGGCCGGGCGTACGCGGTGGACGGCTACGTCGCCGTGGAACGGCTGCGGGAGAGCGCCACGCCGGAGGACGACGACCAGGGCTACTTCCTGATGGCCGAGCCGGTGCTGCTCGCCGCCACCTGACCGGCGGTTCGGCCTGCAAAACGGACAAAAGCCACTATTGTTGTCGGAGGAGACGCCCAGGGCCGGTCCGTAGGGGGTTGACGGACCGGCCCTGGGCGCGCCCCGGTCAGGCCAGGGCGGACTCGGCCACCGCCAGGAACGCGTCGTTCTCGGCGGGGGTGCCGATGGTGACCCGGACGCCGTCGCCCGGGAACGGGCGGACGATCACGCCGCGCGCCTCGCACGCCCGGCCGAACTCCACCGCCCGCTCGCCGAGCGGCAGCCAGACGAAGTTGGCCTGGCTCTCCGGCACGTCCGGGACGAACTTGCGCAGCGCCTCGGTGACCCGGTCCCGCTCGGCCACTACCAGCGCGCAGCGCCGCTCCACCTCGTCGGCCTGCGCCAGCGCGGCCAGCGCGCCGGCCTGGGCGGCCATGCTGGTGGAGAACGGCGTGACCACCTTGCGCACGGCGGCGGCCACCTCCGGCGCCGCGACCAGCCAGCCGATCCGCAGGCCGGCCAGGCCCCACGCCTTGGACAGCGTGCGCAGCACCGCCACGTTCGGCCGGTCCAGGTAGGTCAGGCCGTCCGGCACCTCCGGGTCGGTGACGAACTCCCGGTACGCCTCGTCGATCACCACGAGCACGTCGTCCGGCACCGCGTCGAGGAAGCGGTCCAGCTCCGCCCGGCGCACCGCCGTACCGGTCGGGTTGTTCGGGTTGCAGACCAGGATCATCCGGGTCCGGTCGGTCACCGCCGCCGCCATCGCGGTGAGGTCGTGACCGTGGCCGGCGTCGTTCGGCACCCGCACGCTGGTCGCGCCGCTGGTCGCCGCGATGATCGGGTACGCCTCGAAGGAGCGCCACGAGTAGAGCAGCTCGTCACCGGGCAGGCAGGTGGCGCGGACCAGGTGCTCGGCCAGCGCCACCGAGCCGCAGCCGGTGGCGATCCGGTCGGCGTCCACGCCGTACCGCTCGGCGAGCGCCTGACGCAGCGCCACCACGCCCATGTCCGGATAGCGGTGCGAACCCGCCACCGCCTCGGCGACCGCCTCCACCACGCCGGGCAGCGGGCCGTAGGGCACCTCGTTGCTGGCCAGCTTGATCGCCTCGGGCAAACCCAGCTCCCGGGCCAGGTCGGCCGGGCTGCGGCCGGGCACGTAGTTGGGCAACGCGTCCAGGTCGGCGCGGGTGAGCCGCAGCGGAGGCTGGTGGCGTCCGGTCTCGGTCATGGGGTGTCTCCCGGGGTGTCGGCGCGGTCGCGCGGGGTGGTACGGGGGTCGGGCCGCTTACGGGGAAGCTGGACCACCACCGTCTGCGCCCGCTTGTCGTGCAGGGCCTGGCGCAGCGGCTGGTCGAACAGGGGCGAGACCGCGTCGATGAGCTGCAGCAGCAGACCGAGCCCGCAGCAGTACCAGAGCAGCGTGGGCAGGCCGAGCGTGCTCCAGCGCCGGGTGGCCCGGCCGAAGCCGAGCGGCTGGTCCGCCTCGACCGGCAGCGCGCGTACGCCCATCAGCCGCTTGCCGAACGTCTGCCCGCGCGCCGCCATCGACGGCACCTCGTAGGCGTACCAGAGCGCGGTGGCGATCACCAGGATGGCGATCTGGAGGCCACCGGCCTGGTCGTCGATCTGGGGCAGCCCCTCGGTGGAGGTGTCACCGTTCATCGCGCGGCGCACCGACTCACGCAGGTACGGCGCGACGGCCTCGAAGTAGCGCCAGACGAACCAGCCGTTCACCACCGCGTTGAGCAGGAAGACCACGCCGAAGTCGATCAGGCGGGCGACCAGCCGGGCGCCGTACGAGGCGAGCGGCAGCCCGTGCGGGCGCGGAACCGGCTGCGCGCCCGGCCAGTGCGGGTACGGCCAGCCCGGCGGCGGTCCCTGCGGCGCCGGCCCGGCCTGACCGGGCTGCCGCGGCCACGGGCCGCCCGGCCCCGGCTGTCCGGGCTGTCCCGGCTGCCCCGGCTGTCCCGGCCAGGGACCGGGCTGTCCGGGCCACGGGCCGGCCTGGCCCGGCTGGCCCGGTTGGCCCGGTTGGCCCGGTTGGCCCGGTTGGCCCGGCCACGGTCCGCCCGGCTGGGCGGGCGCGCCCGACGACGGGGCGGCCTCGGACCCGCTACCCGTCCCGGCACCGGGCGTCGCGGCGGCGGCCGGCTCGGGTTCGGCGGGCGGTGGACCGTCGGGCGGGGTGACGTCGACCGGGATCGGCGCGCCGATCCAGCCCTCGCCGTCCCACCAGCGGCGGGTCTCCGGGTCGGCGGGGTCGACGTACCATCCAGGTTCCAAGCTCACAGCGCCGTCCTTGTTCCCGACTGCGGGGCTCGCAGGCCCGGCTCACTCCTCGCGCTCACAGTGCTCCCCTCAGTTCGCGACTGCGGGGCTCGCAGGCCCGGCTCACTCCTCGCGCTCACAGTGCTCCCCTCAGTTCGCGACTGCGGGGCTCGCAGGCCCGGCTCACTCCTCGCGCTCACGGGCCAACCTTAACGACGACCGTTCCGGCGAACTTGTCGTGGAGGCACTGCTGCCAGGGCTTGTCCCACAGTTGCCAGAAACCGTCGAGGTAGTTGAGGAACGGCACGAACATCCCGCCGGCGAACTCGACGGCCCAGCGCTTGCCGAGCATGCCCCGGCTCAGCGCGGCGTCCGGCTGCACCGGCACGATCCGCAGCTTCATCACCTTCTTGCCCAGCGTCTGGCCGGTCCGGCGGGCGTACTCGACGTGGTAGACCCAGTAGAAGACGAGCATGAGCAGCAGGACCCCGAGCTCGGCGGCGAGCAGCGGCAGGAACACGCCGGTCCAGAGTTCGGCCGGCTCGGGACCGTTCGGGCCCGCCTGCTCGATCTCGTCGATCATCCGGACGAAGACGAGGGCGAAGACCGGTAGGAACAGCACCATCGTCACCGCCATCGCGACGGCGGTGTCGATCAGGTAGGCGATCAGCCGGTCACCGAAGCTCGCCAGCGGCTGCCCGTTCGGCGCCAGCGGGGGCGGGACGGGCCTCGGGGCGTACCCCGGTGGGGGGTAACCGGGCGGCGGGTAGCCGGGCGGGCCGGCGTACCCCGGAGGAACGTGCTGCGCGGGCACCGCGGGCCCGGTGGGCGGCGCGAAGCCGCCGCCCGCGGGTGCAGGCCCGGCAGGCGGCGGCGTCGGGTTCGGGGGAGGCTGGGTCACGCCGACAGTGTTACAGGTTGCCGCGCTTCTCCTGCTCCCGCTCGATCGCCTCGAACAGGGCCTTGAAGTTGCCCTTGCCGAAGCCGAGGGAGCCGTGCCGCTCGATCAGCTCGAAGAAGACGGTGGGACGGTCCTGCACCGGCTTGGTGAAGATCTGGAGCAGGTAGCCGTCCTCGTCCCGGTCGACCAGGATCTTGCGGGACTGCAGCTCCTCGATCGGCACCCGGACGTTGCCGATGCGGGCGCGCAGCTCCGGGTCCTCGTAGTAGGAGTCCGGGGTGTCCAGGAACTCGACGCCCGCCGCGCGCATGGCGTCCACGCTGGCCAGGATGTCGTTGGTGGCCACCGCGATGTGCTGGGCGCCGGGGCCCTGGTAGAACTCCAGGTACTCGTCGATCTGCGACTTCTTGCGGGCCACGGCCGGCTCGTTGAGCGGGAACTTCACCTTGCGGGTGCCGTTGGCGACGACCTTGCTCATCAGCGCCGAGTAGTCGGTGGCGATGTCGTCGCCGATGAACTCGGCCATGTTCGAGAAGCCCATGACGCGCTTGTAGAACTCGACCCACTCGTCCATCCGGCCCAGCTCCACGTTGCCGACCACGTGGTCGACGGCCTGGAAGAAGCGCTTCGGCTGGAGGCCGGCGTCGATCATCGGCTGCCGGTCCACGATCGGGCCGCGGGCGACGAATCCGGGCAGGAACGGGCCGGTGTAGCGGGACCGGTCGATCAGGCTGTGCCGGGTGTCGCCGTACGCGGCGATGGACGCCATCCGCACGGTGCCGTGCTCGTCGCTGACGTCGTGCGGCTCGACCAGGCCGGTGGCGCCCTGCGCGACGGCGTGCGCGTACGCGGCGTCCACGTCCGGCACCTCCAGTGCGATGTCGGAGACGCCGTCGCTGTGCTTCGCCACGTGCTCGGCGCCGTCGGCGTCCGGGCGGACCGCGCCGGTCAGCACGAAGCGGGCCGAACCGCTGGTCAGGACGTACTGCGCGTGGTCGCGGTAGCCCTGCTCCGGCCCCCGGTACGCCACGCAGGTCATGCCGAACGCGGTCGAGTAGTAGTGCGCGGCCTGCTTGGCGTTGCCGACCAGGAAGTGGACGTGGTCCATGCCCTTGACCGGGAACGGGTCGCGGCTGATGTCGTGGTCGACGGCGCCGACGAGAGCGTCGACGTCGACCTCCTCGGTCGACTGGGGTCGGTCGATCGCCTGGGTCATGGTGGCCTCCCTCGCGTACCGGCCGGCCTCGTGGGCCGCCGTGGATGTGCTCTTCCGGGGAGGATCTACGGCGCACGGTGAGTTGGGCAACAGTTGGCGTTATTCCTGGTCAGGTTGTGCATTCGGTACCGTCGGACACCATGAACACTGGTCAGGATGTACAGCTGGACGAGCTGGACGCGCGCTTGATCGAACTGCTGGCGGAGGAACCGCGGATCGGGGTGCTGGAGTGCTCCCGGCGGCTCGGCGTGGCCCGCGGCACGGTTCAGGCCCGGCTGGACAAGCTGGTCGGCCGCGGCGTGGTGACCGGGTTCGGGCCGGACATCACGCCCGCCGCGATCGGCTTCGGGGTGACCAGCTTCGTCACGCTGGAGATCAGCCAGCGGCACGGCCACGACCAGGTCACCGCGCACCTGGCCGCGATTCCCGAGGTGCTGGAGGCGCACACCATCACCGGCTCCAGCGACCTGCTCTGCCGCATCGTCGCCCGGTCGAACACCGACCTCCAGCGGGTCATCGACCAGATCGTCGCCTCCGAGGGGATCCGGCGCGCGTCCACCATCATCGCGCTGGCCGAGCAGATCCCGTACCGCACGCTGCCGCTGGTCCGCTCCGCCGCCCGGGGGTAAGGAAGGGCCCCCTGTTAACGCCTGCGGAGGTGGAAGGGCCCCTTATTAACACCTGCCCGGGCAAGAAGCGCTGCGACACGCCCCGCGCGCGACCCGGGGGACCGGTGATCGTCGCTACCGTGTGCGGTGTGAAGGGCCTAGGGGTACGCGGCTGGTTGCTGCTCGGGCTCGTCACCGTGGTCGTACTCGCCGCGACAGGCGTCTGGAACCCGTTCCCGGCGCTGTGGGACTGGGTCGACCGCAGCAAGCCGATCTCCGAGCCGGACGTGGTCTGGCAGCAGCGCGTCGGCGGCACCCCGCGCAGCGTCACCATCGCCGGCGACACGGTGATCGTCGAGCAGCGCACCCGCGTCGAGGCGCGCAGCCTCGCCGACGGCCGCCAGCTCTGGGAGCGCAAGGCCGACTGGTCGGCGGTCGCGGGCGGCGACCGGGACCCGGTCGTCGCCGTGGGCAAGCTGCTGGACAAGGGGTACGAGGTGCTCGACCCGGTCAGCGGCGTGACCCGGCGTCGCGACGATCGGGCGATCGCCGTCTGGACGTACCGGAACCTGCTGCTGGACGCCTACTGCGTGCGGGCCACCGACTGCACGTTGCGGGCCTGGGAGCCGCGCGGCACCGCTCCGCTGTGGAGCGCGTTCCTGCCCGGCGTGCACAGCGGCGTGCTCGCCGACAACCCGGAGCTGCTCGGTACGCGGCGGCTGGGCGCCACCCGGATCGACGGCGGGGTGGCCGGGCCGGAGGCGGTACCGCCGCTGCTCGGCTTCCCGGTCGACGGCCGGGTGCACGTGGTGGACACCGCGACCGGCCGGGTGCTGCAGAACGTCGAGCCGGGCCGGGAGGAGCGGCTGGCGGTGGTCGGCGGCCGGCTGCTCCGGATCGCGGCCACCTCCCGCGACGGGAGCTGCTACTACACCGTCACGGCAGTCGACCCGGCGACGGGTCAGCAGGTGTGGCGGCGGACCGGGATCAACCTGCGTACGGCCGACTACGCCGGCTGCGTACAGCGGGAGGACCCGCAGGGCGCGCGCAACGTCCTGATCGGGGTCGCCCCGGACGGGCGTGAGGCGGTGCTCGACGGGTACGACGGCCGTCTGCTCCAGGTCGGCGCGGACGGTGAGAAGCTGCTCGCCGTGGACGACCGCTACGCCGTGGTGCGCAGCGCCGACAAGGAGTCGCTGCTGGGGCGGGAGCTGTCGGCGGACCGGACCCGGTGGACCCGGCCGGCGGGCGGTAAGAGCGGCGCCGCGCTCACCCCGTACGCGGCGCTGATCAGCGAGGAGAAGCCGTCTCGGCTGATCGCGGTCGAGCCGCGCGAGGGCCGCGTCCTGGTCGAGCTGCGGACCGCGGCGAACGCGCTGGCGGTCGGCCCCAACGGCATGATCATCGGTGAGGGCCGGGAGATCGGGTACGTCCGCTGGGGCGCCGGCACGACCGGCGCGCCCGGGCCGGGGCAGGGCGACGCGCCGGTGGCGCCGAACCCCGGGGGCAGCTGGCGGCCGCCCGGCGACCAGGGCAGTTGCGGCCCGAAGCGGGAACTCTGCGTCGACGGCAAGTGACAGCGGGTGAGAGGTCGGGCCGCGACCCCACCTGCGGGTGTCACCGATCGACGGCTCTGCCCTAGGCTTTTCGGTCATGAGCAGTGCCGCCGCCTTCTCGTACGCACCCCTGCTGCCGACCGGCCCCGACCTGACGGAATACCGCCTGGTCACCGACGAGGGCGTGGACGTCGTCAACGGCCCGGGTGGCCGCCGGTTCCTGACCGTCGATCCGGGCGCGCTCACCGCGCTGACGGCCGAGGCGATGCACGACATCGCCCACTTCCTGCGCCCGGCCCACCTGGCCCAGCTCCGCTCGATCATCGACGACCCGGCGGCCTCGCCGAACGACCGGTTCGTCGCGCTCGACCTGCTGCGCAACGCCAACATCGCGGCCGGCGGTGTGCTGCCGATGTGTCAGGACACCGGCACCGCGATCGTGATGGGCAAGCGCGGGCGGCACGTGCTCACCGACGGTACCGACGCGGAGGCGATCTCGCGCGGCGTCTACCAGGCGTACACCCGGCTGAACCTGCGCTACTCGCAGCTCGCCCCGCTGACCATGTGGGACGAGCGGAACACCGGCAGCAACCTGCCCGCCCAGGTGGAGCTGTACGCCGAGGACCCGGACGGCCACGCCGACGCGTACAAGTTCCTCTTCATGGCCAAGGGCGGCGGCTCGGCCAACAAGTCCTACCTCTACCAGGAGACCAAGGCCCTGCTGAACCCGACGCGGATGATGCAGTTCCTGGAGGAGAAGCTCCGGCTCATCGGCACCGCGGCCTGCCCGCCGTACCACCTGGCCATCGTCATCGGCGGCACCTCGGCCGAGTACGCGCTGAAGACCGCCAAGTACGCCTCCGCGAAGTACCTCGACGCGCTGCCCACCGAGGGCTCGATGAGCGCGCACGGCTTCCGCGACCTGGAGCTGGAGGCGGAGGTGCTGGAGCTGACCCGCAACTTCGGCATCGGCGCGCAGTTCGGTGGCCGCTACTTCTGCCACGACGTACGGGTGGTCCGGCTGCCCCGGCACGGCGCGTCCTGCCCGGTGGCGATCGCGGTGTCCTGCTCCGCGGACCGGCAGGCGGTGGCGAAGATCACCCCGTCCGGCGTCTGGCTGGAGCGCCTGGAGACCGACCCGGCGCGCTACCTGCCCGACGTGACCGACGAGACGCTGGAGACCGAGGAGGTCGTCCGCGTCGACCTGAACCGGCCGATGGACGAGATCCGGGCCGAGCTGTCGAAGTACCCGGTGAAGACCCGGCTGTCGCTGACCGGCCCGCTGGTCGTGGCCCGGGACATCGCGCACGCGAAGATCGCCGAGCGGCTGGACGCGGGCGAGCCGATGCCGCAGTACCTGCGCGACCACGCGGTCTACTACGCCGGCCCGGCCAAGACCCCCGAGGGCTACGCCTCCGGCTCGTTCGGCCCCACCACGGCCGGCCGGATGGACGCGTACGTGGAGAAGTTCCAGGCGGCCGGCGGCTCGATGGTGATGCTCGCCAAGGGCAACCGGTCCGCCCAGGTCACCCGCTCCTGCCAGGCCCACGGCGGGTTCTACCTCGGCTCGATCGGTGGCCCGGCCGCCCGCCTCGCCCAGGACTGCATCAAGCACGTCGAGGTGCTCGAATACGCCGAGCTGGGCATGGAGGCGGTCTGGAAGATCGAGGTGGAGGACTTCCCCGCCTTCATCGTCGTCGACGACAAGGGCAACGACTTCTTCGCCGAGGTCACCAAGCCGGTGCTCACCGTCGGCCGCCGCTGAGTTCAGACGCACAGACATCGGTGCGCCTGCCCGGTCGGACCACCGGACAGGCGCACCGCCCCCGTCGGATGCCGTCATCGGCAACCCGCACCGAGTCTGTGCGCCGCCGCTATCGGATCGCTATCGCCTCGGCGCGGCGCTCGGTGACCGCCGGGCTACGCTGCTGCAGGGTTGATACGGCGGTCGGGGGAGCGCGGTGCGGTTCGGAATCTTGGGGCCCCTGCGGGTCGGCGGCGGTGAAGCCACCGTCACCGCGGGTCGAGATCGAATCGTCCTCGCCATGTTTCTGCTGCGTCCGGGCCTGGTGGTGCCGACCGAGGACCTGATCGACGCCGTGTGGGAGGACCGTCCCCCGGCGACCGCGCGGACCCAGCTCCAGATCTGCGTGTCTCGACTGCGGCAGCGGTTCGCGGCGCTCGGCCTGCCCACCGTGACCATCGTCACCGACCCGGCCGGATACGGCATCCGGATCGAGCCGGGCGACCTCGACGCAGAGGTGTTCGCCAACGGTGTGGAGGCGGCCCGCCGGAACGCCGAAGCGGGCCGGCTGATCGAGGCGCGTCAGAACTACCGGGACGCGCTGGCGTTGTGGCGTGGGCCGGTGCTGGCCGGCATCCCCGCCCGTAGCGTGCGGCGGCGGGCGCAGGCGCTCGACGAACAGCGGCTCGCCGCGCTGGAGGACTGCGTCGACATCGAGTTGCGGCTGCGCCGGGCGCCCGAGCTGGTCGACGAGCTCACCGAGGCGGTCGAGCGCGAGCCGCTGCGGGAACGGTTGCGGGGGCAGTTGATGCTGGCCCTGTCGGCGGTCGGCCGCCACGCGGACGCGCTGGCTGTCTACCGGGAAGGGCGGCGGATCTACGCCGAGGAGCTGGGCATCGAGCCGGGCGCCGCGTTGCAGGAGCTGCACCAGCGGATACTCGCCGGCG
>NZ_JAGPXV010000173.1:0-9603 GCF_018070405.1 Micromonospora sp. D75 | reverse complement strand
CCCCAGGACCGGCCCATGGTGTCCCACCCCGGAAATCAGCGAATCAGCTCGACGGTGTTGCGCCGGACCAGGTTCTTGCCCGGTTCCCGGATGGCGTCCATGGCGGCGGTGTTGAGCAGCACGCAACTACCGGACGGCCCGGTCACCGTCACGGTCACCGCCTGGTTGTTGTCCAGGTTCGTCACCCGCAGCCGGGTGCCGAGCGGGAACTGGCCGCTGGTGGCGGCCGGCGCCCCACCTTCGGCGAAGAACGTGAGCGCGCCGGAGCAGACGCTGCCGCCGATCGGCTGCGCGGCGCCGGGCCGGGTCGCGCCCGGCTGGTTGCGCGGTGCCGGAGCGGCGGCGCAGTCGAGGCGTTCCACCTCGTTGCGGCGGATGACGTTCTTGCCCGGCTCGCGTACCAGGTCCATGGCGGCGGCGTTGAGCAGCACGCAGCTACCGGACGGCCCGGTGACCGTCACCGTGGCCACCTTGCGGTTGTCGAGGTTCGTCACCCGCAGGCGTGTGCCCACCGGGAACCTGTCGCTCGTCGCGGCCGGCGGGCCGCTCTCGGCCGAGAAGGTCACCGACCCGGCGCAGGCCGACCGCCCGACCGGCGCGGTGTCCGCGAATCCCAGTCCGGTTCCCACCGAGACCGCCACCGTGGCGGTCACCGCCACGATTGCCGCCATCGCGTGCTTACGCTGCACCCTCACGTTCTCTCCCGTCGTCGCTGTCGTTCCCCGCGTGGTACGGACGGGAGGGCCGGAACGTTCACCTGAGCCGACGGGCTACAACGGACCGTAACGGGTGTGCGGCGCCCCGGTCATCAGCGCCCAGTACCTGTCGCCGTAGGACCAGTGCCACCACTCCGTCGGGTAGTTCACCATCCCCGCGCCGCTCAACGCCGCCACCAGCACGTTCCGGTTGCGCCACGCGCTCACCGGGATGTGCCGGGCCGCGGTGAAGCAGGCGTCGGCGCTCTCTTCGGGGGTGGCGTCGAGCGCCGTGCCCATGTCCAACTCCACCCCATCGGCGTCACACAGCGTGAGGTCAACTGCTCCGCCGGTGCTGTGCGGGGCCACCTCGACCGGCGACACGAACTTGGTGGTCTCCCGGTGCAGCCGGTCCGCCGGCCAGTCCGGGTGCCGCCGCCGCAGCTCGTCCCGGTAGCCGGTGAAGATGTCGAGCTGCGCCCGGTATGGCCGGTAGCCCTCGACCACGAGCAGGCGCAGCCCGGCCGGCAGCGCGCGCTGCGCGGCCAGCAGGCGGTCCGCGACACCGAGCCGCACCCGCGCGTACGCCCCGGCGGGGTCGGCGGCCCGCGCATCCACCCGCAGCCCGGGCACCTCGCGCAGGTCAACCAGGGGTTCGCCGTCGTCCCGGCTGGACACGGCGGCGACGCGGGGGTCGGAGAGGAGGATCACGGCGTACCCCCGGGGTGTGCGGTGGACGGCCGGGCCGCGTGCCGGGTGAAGGCGAGCGCGACCAGCCGGTCCACCACCTCGGGGTACGCGACGCCGGACTCGGCCCACACCTTCGGGTACATCGAGTGCGCGGTGAAGCCGGGCAGCGTGTTCAGCTCGTTGACGTAAAGGTCGCCGGTGGTCTCGTCGTAGAGGAAGTCGACCCGGGCCAGGCCCCAGCCGCCGATCGCGGTGAACGCCCGTACCGACAGCTCGCGGATCCGCTCGGTGACCTCGTCCGGCAGCGGGGCCGGGACGATCATCGGGTCGGCGTCGCCGAAGTACTTCTGCCGGTAGTCGAACCAGCCGCCCGCGACCCGGACCTCGCCGACCGCCGACGCCTCGGGCTGCCAGCCGCCGAGCACGCCGCACTCCAGTTCCCGGCCGGTCACGCCCTGCTCGACCAGCACCACGTGGTCGTGCCGGAACGCCTCCTCCACGGCCGCGACCAGGTCGTCGCCGCCTGCGACCCGGGAGATGCCGATCGAGGAGCCCATCCGGGCCGGCTTGACGAACAGCGGCCCGCGCAGCCCGACGACCAGCTTCTCCGGGTCCGCCGCGGCCCGCCAGGTCGGCTCGTCGAACCAGACGTACGGCGTCGTCGGCACGTCGTCGGCGCGCAGCGCCCGCTTCATCGCCACCTTGTCCATGCCGACGGCGGAGGCGAGGATGCCGCACCCGACGTACGGCACGCCGAGTGATTCCAGCAGCCCCTGCACCACGCCGTCCTCGCCGTACGGGCCGTGCAGCACCGGGAACACCACGTCCAGCTCGGCGTGCACGGTGGCCGGGGCGTCGGCGGCGGTGACCGCGACGGTGCCGGCGGCTGCCCCGCGTCGCAGCTCCACCGCCTCGCCGGTGACCGGCAGCCGGTCGTCGATCGCCCGTCCGGCCGCCACCGTGCCGAGGTGCTGCGCGAGCACCGGCTCGGGCAGCAGCCGGAGCCCGCCGGTACGGGTGAGGCCGAGCGCCACCACCCGGTGCCCCTGCCCGGCCAGGGCGCGGGCCACGCCCAGCGCCGAGGCGCAGGAGACCTCGTGTTCCGCCGACGGGCCTCCGAACAGGACACCGATCCGCACTGTCGCTCTCATGCCGCCACTCCTGCCGTCATCCGGTCGCCCGCCAGCCGGGCCACCAGGTCCGCTTCCACGTTTCCGCCGGTCAGCACCACGCCGACCGTCCGCCGCGTCCCGGCGCCCGAGCTGCCGGAACCGCTCACCTCGTCCAGCCGCAGCGCGCCGGCCAGCGCGGCCGCGCCGGACGGCTCGACCAGCACCTTCAGGTCCAGCAGGAGCAGCCGGAACGCCTCGACGATCGCGTCGTCGTCGACCCGGACCACGCCCCGCACACCGGTGCGGGCCACCGCGAACGGCAGGTCGCCGACGCACCCGGGGCGCAGCCCGTCGGCGAGGCTCGGCGCCGGGGCGACGGGTGTGGGCCGTCCGGCGGCCAGGCTGCGGGCCAGCGAGTCGCACCCGACCGGCTCCACGCCGTACACCTGGATCGGCGTTCCGGCCACGGCCAGGCAGGCACCGGCGATGCCGCCGCCCCCGCCCACCGGCACCACCAGCGCGTCCAGCGGTGTGCCGCGACGCGCCGCCTCCTCGATCAGCTCCAGGCTGGCGCTGCCCTGCCCGGCCACCACGTCCGGGTGGTCGTACGCGTCGACCAGCGGGTGGCCCTCCACCTCGGCGATCCGCCGGGCGACGGCGAGGCGCTCCTCGACCGTGGTGCCGGCCCGGACCACCCGGGCGCCCGCCGCCCGCGCTCGGTCCACCTTGACCGGCGCGGCGTCCACCGGCAGCACGACAGTGGCGGCCAGCCCGTGCCGGCGCGCGGCCAGCGCCACCGCGACGGCGTGGTTGCCGGTGCTCTGCGCGACCACGCCGGTGTGCCCGGCGGCGGCGAGCCGGCCCACCGCCAGCATCGCGCCGCGCATCTTGTACGAGCCCCCGTCCTGCAGGTTCTCCGCCTTGAGCAGGATCCGGGCGCCGGCCAGGCGGTCGATCACCGGGCTGTGCAGCACCGGGGTACGCACCACCCGGCCGGACAGCGCGCGGGCGGCCTCCTCGACATGTGTGCGGTCCGGCAGCGCCGGCCCGTCGATTCGGGGCATGGTCTCTCCTTCGGGATTCGAGTGGACGCGGCTGCGCGGCAGGTCGAACAGCCAGTGCGCGCCGAGCGCGGTGAGGCCGCGGTGCGCGGCGAGGCTGAGCGCCAACACGAGCGCGGTGAGCACGACCGGGTAGACGGTCACCAGCAGCGCCCGGGCGGGTCCGCCCAGACCGGCCACCGGCGCGGCGAGGAGCCGGTCGAGCAGCGCCAGCACCGGCATGTGGATCACGTAGACACCAAGCGTGCGGCGGCCCAGCCGGGCCAGCGCCGGACCGGCCAGGCGGTGCCGGGCCAGCCGGGCGGCGGCGGTCAGCCCGAACGCCACAGCGAGCACGGAGACGAGCAGGTACGCGCCGGGCCAGCTCTGCGCGCCGGCCAGGCCCATGGCGGCCAGCCCGATCGCGTACGCCGCGCCGGTGCCGGCGAGCCGCCGGGTGCTCGCGCCGTCCGCCCACCGCGTGAGGTACGGCTTCAGGCGCACCCCGGCCAGGAAGAACACCAGGTTCTGGTAGACCTGCCCCCGGTTGCCGGGGCTGTCCAGCAGCCCGGTGGCCGCCACGGCGGACAGCGCGCCCGCGGCGGTCAGCAGTACCGCCGGGTGGACCCGGCGCAGCGCCTTGGCGAGCACGAAGTAGAGCGCCAGCGCGTACAGGTACCACAGGTTCGAGGGCGTCACGGTGAGCTGGGCCAGCAGCTCACCCGGGTCGGTGGCCCGGTCGGTCGGGAAGCCGGGCGCCAGCGCCAGCAGCGCGGTGTGGATCAGCAGCCAGATCGCGTACAGGTAGAGGTTCCGCGCGATCCGGGGCCGTCCGGACACCCGCCACGGGCGGGCCACCGCGTTCGCCGCGAAGATGCCGGAGATCGCGAAGAACAACGGCATCCGCAGCGGCAGCAGCTGCTCGCCGAGCAGCCCCCACGCGCCCGGCACCGGCAGGCCGGCCCGCCAGTCGATGCGCAGGTAGTCCTTGACGACGACGTGCCAGAGCACCACGAGCACGATGCAGGCGCCCTTCGCCACGTCGGCCCAGGCCACCCGGTCACCGGGTGGTGCGCTCCCCTCGGTACGCGTCGGCACTGCGGTCTCCTCTCCGGCCCACTCCGGGGCAGGCGGCGGTGCCGCCGGTCCGGTCCTCGGGCAGGTGTCATCGCGGGATGCCGCGACGGCGGCTCCCGGAGTCGTATGTGGGGTGGTCAGCCCACGTGGGGCAGGTGGACGTCGACCCGCAGGCCGCCGTCGTCACCTGGGCGGGCGGCGATGATGCCGCCGTGCGCCTGGGTGATGGAGCGGGCGATGGCCAGGCCGAGCCCGGCGCCGCCGCCCTGGTTGGTCCGGTCCCGGGCGAGGCGCCGGAACGGTTCGAACAGCCCGTCGACCGCTTCGGCGGGCACGGCCTGCCCGCTGTTGGTGACGGTCAGCGCAGGGTCGCCGCCGACGGTGACGACGAGCCGCCCGCCCGGGCGGTTGTACTTGATGCCGTTCTCCACCAGGTTGGTGACCAGGCGTTCCAGCAGCACCCGCTCGCCGGTCACGATCCGGGGCGACAGCCGGGTCTCGACCGTCACGCCGGCCTCGGCGGCCCGGTCGGCGTACGCGGCCAGCACGCCGGTGACGATCTGTTCGAGGCGTTGCGGGGTGGAGGACCGCAGGCCCTGGTCGCTCTCGCTGAGCGCCAGCAGCCCTTCGATGAGCCGCTCGTTGCGTTCGTTCGTGGCGAGCAGTTGCGCGGTCAGCAGCTCCAGTTGCTCACCGGTGAGCGACTGCGCCATGCCGACCTCGATCAGCGTGCGTTGCACCGCGAGCGGCGTACGCAGCTCGTGGGAGGCGTTCGCGGCGAACCGCCGCTGCCCCTCGTACCCGGCGGTGACCCGGTCCAGCATCGCGTCGATCGCGCGGGCGAGCCCGGCCAGCTCGTCCCGGCCGCGATGCCGGATGCGGTAACCGAGGTTCTGCGGGCCCAGGTTCGCCATCGGGGCGGCCAGGTCGCGCACCGGACGCAGGCACCAGCGGGCCGCTCCCCACACCGCGAATCCGGCGGCCACCAGCACCAGCAGTTGGACCAGCAGCGGCAACAGCGGGACGAACGGGCGGCCCGGTTCGCACACCGCGCCGATGGTGGCCAGGCCGCAGAACCACTGGGCCTGCCCCCACACCAGTTCGAGCAGCGACTTGACCATGTTGGGCACGAAGAACCCGGCGAGCAGGGCGAGCAGCCCGACCAGCAGGATGCGGCGACGGGGGCTCATTCCGGCTCGCCGATCCGGTAGCCGGCCTTCGGCACGGTGTGGACGACCGACGGCTGGCCGAGCTTCTTGCGCAGGGTCATCACCGTCACCCGGACCGCGTTGGTGAACGGGTCGGCGAACTCGTCCCACGCCTGTTCCAGCAGCTCCTCGGCGCTGACCACCCGGCCGCCGGCCCGCATCAGCACGTGCAGGACGGCGAACTCCTTCGGGCTCAGCCCGAGCGGGCGGCCGTCCCGGGTAGCGGTGTGCCGGGCCACGTCGAGCACCACGCCGTGCCGTTCCAGCACCGGCGGCAGCGCCGGCGTGGACCGGCGGCCCAGCGCCTGGACCCGCGCCACCAGCTCGGCGAACGCGAACGGCTTGGTCAGGTAGTCGTCGGCACCCAGCCCGAGGCCGGCGACCCGGTCCCGGATGCCGGCGGCTGCGGTCAGCAGCAGCACCCGGGTGCCGGCGTCGGACCCGGCCAGGCTCCGGCACACCTCGTCGCCGGTGGCGCCGGGCATGTCCCGGTCCAGCACCGCCACGTCGTACCGGTTGACCCCGATCCGTTCCAGCGCGCCGTCGCCGTCGTAGCAGACGTCGACAGCCATGGAGAACCGTCGCAGCCCCTCGGCGACCGTGTCCGCCAAGAGCCGCTCGTCGTCCGCCACCAGCACCCGCACCTTGCGCTCCCCGTGTCTTCCCTCGTCGTCCGGCACACCTTCGCAGGCCGGAGTTAAGGGTTCTGTAAGCGTCCGCAGCAGCCATCCTCCACGCGGGCCACGCTGCGACAACCGGCGTACGGCCGTCTGGGCCGTTCGTCCGGTCCGCGGGCGGCGCGAGCACCGCTGAAGTGACCCGGATCACGCATTGGCGCTCGGGCGTGAGGTGGGTCACGATGGGTGGAAGGAGGCGCTGGTGGCTGACCCGTGGCTCGCCCTGGAGTTCGGCGCGGATCCGGCGGAGCGGATCGCGCAGGTCGGTGCCGCCCACGAGGCGTTCCTCACCGCCGGCACCACATCCGGCCGGGTCCGGGAGGTGGTGGCCCGTTCCTGGGAGCGGTCCGCGCTGCTCGACCCGGAGGCCACCGCGCCGGTCGACCTCACCGACGACGCGCTGGAGACGTACCGCGCCGCGCACCCGCTCGCCCGGGTGATGCCGCTCTTCCGCGACCTGCTCGGCGGCATCGCGCAGGACGGCGCGCACCTGATGGCGGTCTGCGACGCCGCCGGGCGGCTGCTCTGGGTGGAGGGCCACCCCGGGGTGCTGCGGCACGCCGAGCGGATGAACTTCGTACCGGGCGCACGCTGGGACGAGGCGCACGCCGGCACGAACGCGCCCGGCACCGCCCTCGCCGTCGACCACGGCGTGCAGATCTTCGCCACCGAGCACTTCGTGCGGCCGGTGCAGCGCTGGACCTGCGCCGCCGCGCCGATCCACGACCCGGTCAGCGGCGCGCTGCTCGGCGCCGTCGACATCACCGGCGGGGACCACCTGGCCAACCCGCAGAGCCTGGCTCTGGTCCGGGCCACCGCCCGGGCCGCCGAGGCGTTCCTGGCCGGCGTCGCGCCCGCCGCGCCGGACGTCGCGTACGTGTCGGCGCTCGGCCGCGACGAGGCGGAGCTGCGCGTCGGCGGCCGGCGCATCCGGCTCGGTCGCCGGCACAGCGAGCTGCTGGTGCTGCTCGTCGACCATCCCGAGGGGCGCACCGGGGAACAGCTCGGCCTCGACCTCTACGGCGACGACAGGCGGCACCCGGTCACGCTGCGCGCCGAGCTGTCCCGGCTGCGCCGCGTGCTCGGCGAGGAGCTGCTCGACTCCCGCCCGTACCGGCTGCGCCCGACCGTGCGCGCCGACTTCCGTACCGTCACCGAACTGCTGGAACGTGGCGATCCGGCGGCGGCGCTGCGCGCGTACCGTGGGCCCCTGCTGCCCCTGTCGGACGCACCGGGAGTCGCGCGACTGCGCCGCCTGGTCGACGGCCAGTTGCGCGCCGCCGTGCTGGCCGGCGGCGACCCGGGGCTGCTCGCGGCCTGGACCGCGACGGCGGCCGGCGCCGACGACCTGGCCGCTTGGCAGGCCCTGGCGCGGGCGCTGCCGCCGGGCGCGCCCCGCCGGCCGCTCGCGCTCGCGCGGGCCCGCCAGCTCGCCGAGGAGTACGCGCTGCCGCGCGCAACGTTCCTGCAACGTCCTGGAAACTAGCCTGCCCGCCATCCACCCCAGACGGACGGCGGAGGTACCCATGACGCGCTACGACGCCCCCACCCACTGGCAGTCCCGCTACGACCACTACATCGGCGGCGAGTACGTGAAGCCGCACGGTGGCAAGTACTTCGAGAACCCGACCCCGGTGACCGGGCAGACCTTCTGCGAGGTGGCCCGGGGCACCGCCGAGGACGTGGAGAAGGCGCTGGACGCGGCACACGGCGCGGCCGACGCGTGGGGCCGCACGTCGGTCGCCGAACGCTCGCTGATCCTCAACCGGATCGCCGACCGCATGCAGGACAACCTGGAGTCCCTGGCGATCGCCGAGACGTGGGAGAACGGCAAGCCGGTACGCGAGACGCTCGCCGCCGACATCCCGCTCGCGATCGATCACTTCCGCTATTTCGCCGGGGCGATCCGGGCGCAGGAGGGCTCGCTCGGCGAACTCGACGACGACACCGTCGCCTACCACTTCCACGAGCCGCTCGGCGTGGTCGGGCAGATCATCCCGTGGAACTTCCCGATCCTCATGGCGGTGTGGAAGCTCGCCCCGGCGCTGGCCGCCGGCAACGCGGTGGTGCTCAAGCCGGCCGAGCAGACGCCCGCCTCGATCCACTACCTGCTCTCGCTGATCGGCGACCTGCTGCCGCCGGGCGTGATCAACGTGGTGAACGGCTTCGGCGTCGAGGCGGGCAAGCCGCTGGCGTCCTCGCCGCGGGTGGCGAAGGTGGCGTTCACCGGCGAGACCACCACCGGGCGGCTGATCATGCAGTACGCCAGCGAGAACATCAAGCCGGTCACGCTGGAACTCGGTGGCAAGAGCCCGAACATCTTCTTCGACGACGTCAGCGCCGCCTCCGACGACTTCCTGGACAAGGCTCTCGAAGGCTTCACCATGTTCGCCCTCAACCAGGGCGAGGTGTGCACCTGCCCGTCCCGGGCGCTCATCCAGCAGGGCCACTACTCCGACTTCCTCGCCGCCGCCGTCGAGCGGACGAAGGCGGTCAAGCAGGGGCACCCGCTGGACACCGACACGATGGTCGGCGCGCAGGCCTCCAACGACCAGCTGGAGAAGATCCTGTCCTACCTGGACATCGGTCGGCAGGAGGGCGCTCGCGTCCTGGCCGGCGGCGAGCGGGCCGACCTCGGCGGCGAGCTGTCCGGCGGCTACTACGTCCAGCCGACGATCTTCGAGGGCGACAACTCGATGCGGATCTTCCAGGAGGAGATCTTCGGCCCGGTGGTGTCGGTGACGTCCTTCGCCGACCTGGACGACGCCGTGAAGATCGCCAACGACACGCTGTACGGGCTCGGCGCGGGCGTGTGGACCCGGGACCTCAACACCGCGTACCGGGCCGGGCGCGCCATCCAGGCCGGCCGGGTCTGGACGAACTGCTACCACGCCTACCCGGCGCACGCGGCGTTCGGCGGCTACAAGCAGTCAGGCATCGGCCGGGAGAACCACAAGATGATGCTGGAGCACTACCAGCAGACCAAGAACCTGCTGGTCAGCTACTCGCCGAAGAAGCTCGGCTTCTTCTGATGGGCGACACCGTGACAGTGACCCCCGCGGCGGCCGACCTGATCCGGTCGCTGCGGGGGCAGCACGGCCCGC
>NZ_JAGPXV010000172.1:0-9633 GCF_018070405.1 Micromonospora sp. D75 | reverse complement strand
GCGCCGACCAGGACCGCGCGGGCCCCGGCGACGGTACGGGCCAGCGCCAGCCCGGCCACCCCGAGGACCAGGTGCACCAGGTTGTGCACGACCGAGACCTGGAACAGCCCCAGCAGCCGGGCGCCCGACCCCGGGCCGGCGAAGCGCAGGTCCGCGTAGTCGCTGGTGATGCCGGGCACGAAGCCCAGCGCGCCGAGCAGCAGCAGGAGCACGGCGAACCCGGAGGCGATCCGGCGCACCGGCGCCCGGCCGTCGGCCGGGTTGCGGCGCGCCCGGGAGTGCGCCATCGAGTTCGTCACGCCGGCCTCCTCGCCACGCGGGGAGCGACGGTTTCCCGGGCCCGGCGCGGGCAAACGCCGGGCCGGCGGCGTACGTCAGGCGGGCTGCAACGGCTGCGCCGCGCCCTGGCGGACCCGCTCGTACAGCTCCAGGTAGCGCTGCGCCATCCGGGCCGGGGTGAACCGCCGGGCCGCCTCGCGCCGGCACTCGTCCGGCTCCAGGCCGCCGGCGGCGAGAACCAGGTCGCCCAGTTCCTCCTCGACGCCGGTGAGCAGGCCGGTGCGGCCGTGCTCGACCAGCTCCGGCAGACAGCCCCGGGCGGTGGCCACCACCGGCGTGCCCAGCGCCAGCGACTCGACCACAGCGGTGCCGCCCGGCTCCTCCCAGCGCAGCGGGAACAGCGACGCCCGCGCCGAGGCGACCAGGTCGTCGCGGTCCCGCCCGGCCACCGTGCCGACCCAGCGCACCCGGTCGCCGTCGACGTACGGCGCGACGTGGTCGTGGAAGAAGCGCACGTCCGGGTTCTGCCGCGCCTCGTCGCCGGCCGCGGCGAGATCCTCCGGCCGGTGGTACGGCCCGACCGGCCCGGCCAGCACCAGCGGGAAACCGGCCTCGTGGGCCAGCCGCGCGCCCAGGTCCTGCCCCTTGCCCGGGTTGATCCGGCCGAGGATCACCACGTGGTCGCCCTTCGCCACCGAGGCTTGCCGGTCCGCGTCCACCGCGAGCGGGGTGGCCAGGTGCACGTGCCCCACCGCGTGCGCGCGCAGCGCCTCCGGAGCGCGCGCCAGCTGCGACGCGGACACGCCGTTGACCCGTACCCGGTCGCCGCCGTCGAGGTTGCCGTACAGCTCGGGGTGCTTGGCCAGGTCCCAGTGCAACGTGTGCAGCGCGGGCGGGGCGTCCGGGCCCATCGCCGCGAGCGTGGCCAGCCCGACCGCCTCCACGTGGTCGTGCACCAGGTCGATGTCGTCGCGGGCGTGCAGCTCCCGCACCACCCCGGACAGGTGCGCCTGGGACACGCCGCACACCTGGTTGTACGGCCGTTGCAGCGCGTGGAACTGGCCGTCCGGGAAGACCGCGATCTTCTCGTCCACCGGCAGCGTGCTGCTCTCCACCGAGGCCAGCACCACCCGTACGCCCAGCCGGCGCAGCTCCGGCACGAGCGTGGCCACCACGTTCTCGATCCCGCCGTAGCCGGGCGGCGGCACGGACAGCCACGGACCGGCGTTCATCAGCACGGTGAGCGTCATGCGTTGTTCCTCCTCGCGCTCACGCGGCCGCGACCCGGCGGCGGCGCGGGATGCGGTGCCGCAGTTGCGCCAGCGGCGGGCGCTCCTGCACCGACACGTCGTTGACCACGACCTCGCGGTCCAGGTTGGGCAGCGCCTCCGAGCCGCCGCGGCGGAACTGGGTCAGCAGCGCGCCCGGCATCACCCCGGGCGCCGCCCAGCCGCGCCGTTGCAGCCGCGACCAGGCGGTCAGCATGATCTGCGCGGACATCCGGCCCAGCGCCGCGGTGTCCTGGTGCCGGTGCTTGCGCTCGCCCAGGTCGACCTGGGCCAGCGCGTCCAGCCCGACCAGCTCCAGCAGGTCGATGAGCATGGCTGTCTCCACCCCGTACCCGGTGACGAACGGCACCCGCTCCAGCACCCGGCGGCGACCGGCGTACTCGCCCGCGAGCGGCTGCACGAAGCCGGCCAGCTCCGGCCAGAACAGGTTGAGCAGCGGCCGGGCCATCAGCTCCGTCACCCGGCCGCCGCCGTCGGGCTCCACGCTCGTCGCGCCGACCAGCGGCCGGTGGTAGAAGCCCTTGACGAAGTCCACGCCCGGATCGGTGAGCAACGGCCCGAGCAGCCCGGTCACGAAGTGCGGCCGGAACTCGCGCAGGTCGGCGTCGACGAACGCGACCACGTCCCCCTCGGCCGCCGCCAGCCCGGCCCAGAGCGCGTCGCCCTTGCCGGTCAGCCGGGGCAGCCCGCGCGTCATCGCGTCCTGGCTGACCACCTCGGCGCCGGCCGCGCGCGCCACCTGCGCGGTCCGGTCGGTGGACCGGGAGTCGACCACGATCAGCTCGTCGACCAGCTGCACCCGGTCCATCAGGTGCTCCCGGACCGTCGCCACGATCGCGCCGACTGTCGCCTCCTCGTTGCGCGCCGGCAGCACCACGCTGACCCGGCTGTTTCCCTTTGCCCGGACCAGTCGCTGCGCCGGCCAGTCGGCGGCGGTGCTGGTGCGGTACGTGGCCCACGCCTCCACCACAGGTGAGACGGTCGAATCTGATTCCCGCACGGGCACCCCCATTAGTGGTGGAATCGCGAACCATGGTTTTCCCAATCCCGCATCCGCGCTAACCGGATCTTGCCTGACAACCTGATCACCAGGTGCGTACCGGGCGGTTCCGGGCAGATGAACGTTGCGTTGCGCCCCTCGGCGACGTTTCGGGCGCGGCCGCCGCGGGGAGTGGTGACCGCAGTCTTCCAGTCGTGGCGAGAGGGTTGGTCGGATGCGTACCTGCCGGGTGGGACTGGTCGGAGCCGGCGGGGTGGCGCAACGCCACGCCCGGGTGCTCACCGGCTTCGAGGACGTGGAGCTGCTCGGCGTGACCGACGTCGCGCCGGACGCGGCGCGGGCGCTCGCCGGCACGTACGGCGGCCGGGTGTTCCGCGACGTGGACGAGCTGCTCGCGGCCGGACCGGACGCGGTGTACGTCTGCGTGCCGCCGTTCGCCCACGGGCCGGTCGAGGAGGCGGTGGTCGTCGCCGGGGTGCCGATGTTCGTGGAGAAGCCGGTGGCGCTGGACCTGGAGACCGCCGAGCGGGTCGCGGCGCTGGTGGAGCAGCGCGGGCTGCTCACCGGCGTCGGGCACCACTGGCGCTACCTGCACGTGGTGGCGGAGGCGCGGCGGCTGCTCGCCGGCCGCCCGGTGCGGATGGTCAACGGCGCCTGGCTGGACAAGGTGCCGCCGGTGGCCTGGTGGGCGCGGCGGGACCGCTCCGGCGGCCCGGTGGTCGAGCAGGCCGCGCACGTGCTGGACCTGGTCCGGCTGCTGGCCGGCGAGGCGGTCGAGGTGAGCGCGTACGGCGACGGCAGCCCGCCGCCGGTCGACGGCGCCGACATCGACTCGGTGACCGCGGCCACGCTGCGCTTCGGCTCCGGCGCGGTCGGCACGCTCGCCGCGTCGTGCGTGCTGGGCTGGAAGCACCGGGCCGGCGTGGAGATCCTCGCCGACGGGCTGGCGCTGTGGCTGGCCGAGGACGGCCTGACCGTCCGGGACGGCGACGGCGAGCGGCACCTGCCCGCCGACCCGGACGGCGCGCGGATCGCCGTCGACCGGGCCTTCGTCGACGCCGTTCGTGGTCTCGGCGACGACGTCCGGGTGCCGTACGCCGAGGCGCTGCGCACCCACCGGCTGGCGCTGGCGGTGGCCGAGTCGGCGCGTACCGGCCGGCCGGTGGCGCTGCCCACCGGCCCGGCGTCGCGGCTCACCGCGCCGGTCGTGGACGCGGGGGTGGGCGTCGATGCGTGACCGCGTGGTGGTGGTCGGCGGCCCGGGCCGGGTCGAGCTGGCCGAACTGGACGCGCCGGAGCTGCGCGAGGGCACGTTCCGGGTGGAGACGCTCTACAGCGGCGTGTCCGCCGGCACCGAGCTGAGCTTCGTCAAGGGCACCAACCCGTACCTGCACGTCACCTGGGACGCCGCGCTCGGACTGTTCCGGCCCGGCGGGGCGAGCACGCCGTACCCGGTGACCCGGCTCGGCTACATGCAGGTCGGGCGCGTGGTGGAGAGCCGGACCTCGGCCGTCGCGGTGGGCGAGGTCGGGGCCATGACGTACGGGCACCGCAGCGGCTGGGTCGCCGACCCGCTCACCGAGCGGTTCGTGCCGCTGCCCGACGACCTGGACCCGCTGCTCGGCGTGTACGTCGCGCACATGGGCCCGATCTGCGCCAACGGGCTGCTGCACGCCGCCGCCGACCTGTGCGGCGCCGACGTGCGCACGCTCGGCGACGGGGTACGCGGTCGCCGGGTGGCGGTGGTCGGCGGCGGCGTGGTGGCGCTGCTGACCGCGCTGTTCGCCCGCCGCCACGGCGCCGCCTCGGTGGTCGTGGTCGACCCGACGCCGGCCCGGCGGCAGGTGGCCGAGGCGCTCGGCCTGGACACGCTCGACCCGGACGCGGACGACCCGGCGGTGGTGCTCAAGACCCGGTGGAACCACGCGGCCGGGGACCGGGGCGCGGACGTGGTCTTCCAGTGCCGCGGCCAGGACTGGGCGCTGCAACTCGCGCTGCGCCTGCTGCGACCGCAGGGCACGGTGATCGACCTGGCGTTCTACCAGGCCGGTGCGGACGCGGTCCGGCTCGGCGAGGAGTTCCACCACAACGGGCTGTCGCTGCGGTGCGCGCAGATCGGCCGGGTGCCGCGCGGCCTGGCCCCCACCTGGGACCGCGAGCGGCTGTCCGCGGAGACGGTGGAGCTGCTGCGCCAGTACGGCGACATGATCCGCAAGCACCTGATCTCCGCCGTGGTCCCCCTGGACGAGGCCCCCACCCTGCTGACCGACCTGGCCCAACGCCGCCGCACCGAACTCCAGGCAATCCTGACCCCCTGACCCCCTTTTCCAGGGCGTCGATCATGAGGTTGGCGGCGACAAAACGGGCGCCGGACGCCGCCAACCTCATGATCGACGGAAGCGGACGGGGCGGGCGGAACCCGGCGCGCGGCGGGCGGGGGTCACAATCGGCTCCGGTTCGCGTACCGTTGCCGCTCATGGGTGTGTCGCAACGGTTGAAGACCAGGTTCCGCCGGTTCCTCCAGCGCCCGGGGACGACTGTCGACCTGGCTCCGCTGGAGAAGCTGCTGCCGGCGATCGAGGCGCGCGAGGCTGACCTGGAGAAGCTCTCCGACGCCGAGCTGACCGAGGCCGCCGGCCAGGCGTCGGGGTACGAGGAGATCTGCGCGATCGGGCGCGAGGCGGCCCGGCGCGGGCTCGACCAGCGCCCCTACGACGTGCAGCTGCTCGGCGCGATGGCGCTGCTGTCCGGCAAGGTCGCCGAGATGGCCACCGGTGAGGGCAAGACGCTCACCGCGACCGTCGCCGCGTACGGCCACGTGCGGCTGGGCAACGGCCCGGTGCACGTGCTCACCGTCAACGACTACCTGGCCCGCCGCGACGCCGAGTGGATGACGCCGGTCTACGACCTGCTCGGGCTCAGCGTCGGCTGGGTCAACGAGGCGTCCACGCCCGACGAGCGGCGCGCCGCGTACGCCTGCGACGTCACCTACGTCTCGGTCAGCGAGGCCGGCTTCGACTTCCTGCGCGACCAGCTCGTCACCGACCTGGCCGACCGGGTGCAGCCGCCGCTGAAGACCGCGATCGTGGACGAGGCCGACTCGATCCTGATCGACGAGGCCCGGGTGCCGATGGTGCTGGCCGGCGCGGTCGGCGGCGAGCAGGACCCGGTGCACGCCGCCGCCGCGCTCGTACGCGGGCTGCGCAAGGGCAAGCACTACACGGTCGCCGAGGACGGCCGCAGCGTCGCCTTCACCTCGGTCGGCCTGGCCACCGTCGAGGCCAAGCTCGGCGGCATCGACCTGTACGACGAGGAGCACGTCGGGCAGCTCTCCGCGGTGAACGTGGCGCTGCACGCGCACGCCCTGCTGCACCGCGACGTGGACTACATCGTCCGGGACGACTCGGTCGAGCTGATCGACGAGATGCGCGGCCGGGTCGCCCAGCGCCGCCGCTGGCCCGACGGGCTGCAGGCCGCGGTCGAGGCGAAGGAGGGCCTGGACGCCACCGCCGAGGGCGAGGTGCTGGGCACGATCACCGTGCAGGCGTACATCGCGCTCTACCCGACGGTCTGCGGGATGACAGCGACCGCGGTGCTCGTCGGCGACCAGCTCCGCGAGTTCTTCGGCCTCGAGGTCGCGGTGATCCCGCCGAACACCCCCTGCGTCCGCGAGGACGAGCCGGACCGCATCTACGCCACCCGCGCCGAGAAGGAGGAGGCGCTGGTCGACGAGATCACGCGCTGCCACGAGGCGGGGCGGCCGGTGCTGGTCGGCACGCTCGACGTCAAGGAGTCCGAGGGGCTGGCCGCCGCGCTGAACGCCGCCGGCGTGTCGTGCGTGGTGCTCAACGCCAAGAACGACGACGAGGAGGCCGGGATCATCGCGGAGGCCGGCGCGTACGGCGCGGTGACGGTCTCCACGCAGATGGCCGGCCGGGGCGTCGACATCCGGCTGGGCGGCAGCGACCAGGCCGACCGGGACCGGGTGGCCGAGCTGGGCGGTCTCTACGTGATCGGCAGCGGCCGGCACGACAGCCGCCGGGTCGACGACCAGCTCCGCGGCCGGGCCGGGCGGCAGGGCGACCCGGGCGGGTCGGTGTTCTTCGTCAGCCTGGAGGACGACCTGGTGGTCCGGCACGCCGGCGACACCGTGCCGGCCTCGCCCCGGATGAACGCCGACGGCCTGGTCACCGACCCGCAGGTCGACTACGCGGTCGAGCACGCCCAGCGCGTCGCCGAGGGCGTCAACCACGAGATCCACCGCAACACGTGGCGCTACAGCCAGGTGATCGAGCAGCAGCGCAAGGCGCTCGCCGAGCGCCGCGAGCGGCTGCTGACCAGCGACATCGCCGCGCTGATGCTGCTGGAGCGGGTGCCGGAGAAGGCCGGCGAGATGGACGAGGACCTGCTCGCCGACGTGGCCCGCAAGATCGCCCTCTACCACCTGGACCGGCTCTGGGCCGACCACCTGGCCGAGCTGTCCGAGGTCCGCGAGGGCGTGCACCTGCGGGCGCTGGGCCGCCTCGACCCGCTCGACGAGTTCCACCGCAGCGCGGTGCCGGCGTTCAACGCGCTGGTGCCCGAGATCGAGACGCGGACCGTGGCCACGTTCGAGGAGACCGAGTTCGACGAGGGCTGGGAGCCGGACTCGTCGAAGCTGGTGCGGCCGAGCGCCACCTGGACGTACCTCGTGCACGACAACCCGTTCGGCTCGGAGCTGGACCGGCTGATCGCCTCGGTGGGCCGGCGGCTCATCTCCGGGTCGCGCTGACCCGCGCGGAAAGGCCCTTCCCGGCGCGACCGGGAGGGGCCTTTTTGCGCGGTTTCGCCCGCGGTCTGGGAGGGTAGTAGGCCGAGGCCCGGCCACAGGAGGGACGGACATGGGACAGGCAACGGCGCCGAGCGGGGACATCGGGTGGACGGTGGAGGCCACGGCCCGGTGAACCTCGACACGCGCCAACCCATGATCGACAACCTTGGTGTGCTGGAGACCGCCGCGCTGCTGCGCGAGCTGACCGCCGGACTGATCGGCGCGGCCGGGTTCGACGAGGCGCTGGACCGCCTGGTCCGCATCGCCCGCGACGCCGTACCGGCCGTGGACAGCTGCGGCTTCACCGCGCTGCGCGCCGGTGAGCCCGCCGGCGTGGCCGCCTCCGATCCGGAGCGGGCCGAGCTGGACGACCTGCGGCACGGCCCGGACACGCCCGCGATGACAGCGATCCGCCGCCGGGAGATGATCACCGCGGGCGGGCTGTCCGGCGACCCGCGCTGGCCGGTCTGGAACGAGCGGGCCCGCGCCCTGGGGGTGCACGGGGTGATCTCCGCGCCGGTCGACATCGACGAACAGGTCATCGGCGCGATCAACCTCTACGCCGACTCGCCCGACGCGCTGACGCCCCGGCACCAGCTCACCGCGATGCTCCTGGCCGAGCACGCCGGGCTGCTGCTGGCCGCCGCGCGCGACCGCGAGCGGGCGGCCACCCGCGCCGGTCAGCTCGACGACACGCTGCTGGCCGAGGGGGTGGTCGGGCAGGCCGTCGGCGTGATCATGACGCAGCGCGGCTGTCCCGCCCCGGAGGCCCTGCGGGTGCTGCGCAGCGCGGCGTCCTCGCTGGACATCCCGCTGCGCGAGGTCGCCGAGCGGCTCGTGCTGACCGTCTCCCGGCCCCGGGACAACTGAGCGACAGTCGTTTCGCCCCGCGGCGCCTCGGGTAGCACTCTGGACTGGTGAGCTGCGCGGACCTGGGGAGGAAGCGATGCAGAGCCGTCTACGGGTGCAGGGGCACCCCATCCAACCGATGCTGGTGACGTTCCCGTTCGGCCTGTTCGTCTGTGCCGCGGTCTTCGACCTGGCCGACGTGGCGGGCGGTCCGGCGTTCCTCGGTGAGGTGGGCTACTGGACCGCGGTGGCCGCGCTCGTCGCGGCCGGGCTCACCACCGTCGCCGGAATGGTCGACCTGTGGGACGTGCGGGCCGGCCGGACCAGCCGGACGGTGCTGATGTTCAACCTCGTCAACGCCGTGATGGCGGCGCTGTTCCTGCTCTCCTGCCTGATCCGGGCGAGCGCGCCGCAGCGGGGCGCGACCGGTGTCCTGCTCGCCGCGGAACTCGTGGCGCTCGCCGTCGGCGCGGTCGGCGTGGCCCTGGGCGCGCGGCTGATGCAGCAGTTCGACCGGGTCGCCGAGCCGGCCGGGTTCGAGCCGTTCGCCGACGTGCCCGCCGGTTCCACAGTCGAGATCGCCCGCCCACGCCCGTACTGACGCCGGCCGAAATCCGTTGCCGCGGTCGGCGCGGAGCGGCAGGCTCGCGGGCATGGTCGGGACGTTCGAGGAACTGGTAGCCGAAGCCGAGGCGGCGCCGGTCGAGGGCTGGGGCTTCGACTGGCTGCGCGGCCGCGCCACCGAGGAGCGCCCGCCCTGGGGGTACGCGCGACTGGTCGGCGAGCGGATGGCCGCCGTGAAGGCGGCGCTGGACATCGACACCGGCGGGGGAGAGGTGCTGGCCGAGGTGCCCGCGCCGCCGCCGCCGCTGCTGGTCGCCACCGAGGCGTGGCCGCCGAACGTGCCGGTGGCCCGGCGCAACCTTCGCCCGCTCGGCGCGACAGTGGTGCGGGTGGGCGACCGCCCGCCGCTGCCGTTCCGGGACGCCACGTTCGACCTGGTGGTGAGCCGTCACCCGGTGCACACCTGGTGGGACGAGGTGGCCCGGGTGCTGCGGCCCGGCGGCGCCTACCTGTCCCAGCAGATCGGCCCCGGCACGGTGCGGGAGCTGAGCGAGGCGATCCTCGGGCCGCTGCCGCCGCCGGAGCACCGCCACCCGGAGGTGGCGGTCGCCGACGCGCGGGCCGCCGGGCTGACGGTGGTCGACCTGCGCGAGGCCACGCTGCGTGCCGTCTTCCACGACATCGGCGCGGTGGTCTGGTTCCTGCGCAAGGTGGTCTGGACGGTGCCCGGCTTCACCGTGGGCCGCTACACCGACGAGCTGCGCCGCCTGGACGAGCGGATCCGCGCCGACGGACCGTTCGTCGCGTACGCCCGCCGTTTCCTCATCGAGGCGCGCCGGGGC
>NZ_JAGPXV010000171.1:0-9644 GCF_018070405.1 Micromonospora sp. D75 | reverse complement strand
GACACCGAGGCGGTCGACGCGGCCGGGCCGCCGGACGAGCAGGGCCGGCTGGTGCTGCGGCTGCCGGTCGAGTCGGTCGACGTCGCGTACACCCAGTTGCTGGCGCTGGGCCCGGAGGTGGAGGTGCTGGCACCGCCGCGGCTGCGGGCACGCTTCGCCGAGGCGACCCGCCGCGCGGCGGCGCTCTACACCGATCCGCCGGCCGACGGTCAGCGGTAGCCGTCCGGGTCGGCCGGCTTACCAGGCTTGACCACCTCCTCGTAGTAGCGGGCCCAGTGCGGGCGGCTGCCGTCGACGTCGGTGAAGCCGTACACCTGGGACAGGCCGCCGCTGTCCAGCGACTTGCCGTTCCAGCGGGCCCGGTCCGGGTCGGCGGCCAGGGCCGCCACCGCGCGCCCGACGAACGCCGGCGTCTCCGACATGACGAAGTGCGGTTCGGTCTTCGCGCCGTCGCGCCAGTTCGCCTCCGTGACACCGAAATGCTCCAGCATCGACTCGGAGCGCAGCCAGCCCGGCGTGAGCGCGACGGCGGTGCAGCCGTGCGGGGCCAGCTCGTGCGCCTGGCTGAAGCCGAGCCGGTTCACCGACACCTTCGCCAGGTCGTAGAAGACCGACAGGCGGTACTCGCTGTCGTTGTGCTCCTTGGTGCCGTCGCCGACCTCGACGACCAGGCCGCCCGGGTTGCGGATCAGCAGCGGCAGCGCGAAGTGGCTGGTGATGATGTGCGTGTCGACAGCCAGCCGCAGCGTGCGGAAACCGGCGTCGAGCGGCTGCTCCCAGACCGGCTTCTCCCAGGTGATCAGCGGGTCGGCGCCCCAGACGTCGTTCACCAGCACGTCGAGGCGGCCCTGCTCGGCGTCGATCCGCTCGACCAGGGCGCGTACCTGCTCGGGGTCGAGGTGGTCGACAGCGACGGCGATTCCGGTGCCCCCGGCGGCGGTGACCAGTTCGGCGGTCTCCTCGATGGTCTCCGGCCGGTCCATCTCGGAGCGGCGCTCGCGGGTGGTGCGGCCGGTGGCGTAGACGGTGGCCCCGGCGGCGCCGAGCTGCACGGCGATCTGCCGGCCGGCGCCCCGGGTAGCGCCTGCGACGAGCGCGACAGTTCCGGTCAGTGGTGAGTTCATGGGATCACCGTGTCAGCGATACCTGACAACGGAAGTCCGGTTTCCCGAACGAACCGGATGGGCGATCATCACCGGTATGCACCTGCTGCTGTCCGGGATCGTCGGCTCGGTCGCGTACGGGCTGGCCGGACCCGGCTCGGACACCGACCGGCTCGGCGTGTTCGCCGCGCCCACAGTCGCGTTCCACGGCCTGCGCCCGCCCCGCGAGTCGGTGGTCACCACCGACCCGGACGTCACGCTGCACGAGGCCCGCAAGTACGCGCTGCTGGCGCTGAGCGGCAACCCCACCGCCACCGAGCTGATGTGGCTGCCCGACGACTGCTACGAGACCCGTACCGGGTTCGGTGAGGAGCTGATCGCGATCCGGTCGGCGTTCCTCAGCGCGCCGCGCGTCCGTGACGCCTACCTCGGGTACGCCGCGCAGCAGTTCCGCAAACTCGCCGGCCGGCCCGCCGACGCCGGTGGGCGGCTGCGCTCGGCGAAGCACGCCCGGCACCTGGCCCGGCTGCTGCACCAGGGCCGGGTGCTGTACGCGACAGGCGTACTGGAGATCCGCCTCGCCGACCCGGAGTGGTTCCGCGCGTTCGGCGAACGGGTTTCCGGCGGCGCGCTGGAGGAGGCGCAGGCGCTGGTGGCGGACGCCGAGGCGGAGTTCGACCGGATCCGCTCACCGCTGCCGGAGCGCCCGGACGAGGAGACGGTGGAACGCTGGCTGCTCGCCGTCCGGGCGGCGTACCTGCCACGCTGAGCGGGTCAGTCCGCCAGGCGCACCCGTACCCGGCGGTTGGCCCGCCCCTTGCTCTCCACCTTGACCACCTGGACCTTGCCGATCTGGGCGGTGGAGGCGACGTGCGTGCCGCCGTCGGCCTGCACGTCCAGCCCGACGATGTCGACGATCCGCACCTCCTGCTCCTCCGGCGGGATCAGGTTCGACTGGGTACGGATGATGTCCGGCAGCGCGAGCGCCTCGGCGCGCGGCAGCACCCGCACCGCTACCGACCGATCGGCGGCCACCTCGGCGTTCACCAGCTCCTCGATGCGGGCCTTGAAGTCCGGCGGCACCTCGGGCAGGTTGAAGTCCATCCTCGCCTCGCCCGGCTCCATGTTGCCGCCGGTGACGAGCGCGCCGAAGTCACGGAACACCACGCCGCAGAGCACGTGCAGCCCGGAGTGGGTACGCATCAGCATGGTCCGGCGGGCGTCCTCCACCGCGCCGACCACCTCGGTGCCGACCGGCGGCACCGGGTCGCCCTCGGCCGGGATCAGCCACAGGTCGTCGCCCTTGCGGGTGCCGACGATCCGGGTCTGTACGCCCTGCCACAGCAGCACCCCGTGATCCGGCGGCTGCCCGCCCCCACCCGGGTAGAACGCGGACCGGTCCAGCACGATGCCCTGCTCGGGATCGGCCGCCAGCACCCGGCAGGTCCACTCGCGCAGGGTCGGGTCGGCGAGGTCGAGCCGGTGCGTACGGCCGTGGTGTGTGACGCCCATGGACGGCGACGTTACCCGTTCAGGAACTCCGAGACGCGCCCCCGCAGGTCGGCGCGTTCGGTCCAGAGCACGCCGGGCCGGTCGTACACGTGCAGTGTGGCGTTCGGGAGCGCGGCGGCGAGCCGTTCGGCGACGGCGACCGGGTGCAGGTCGTCGTCGGCGGCGGCGATGACCAGCGCCGGCGCGGTGACCGCGGCGAGCGACCCGGCGTCGTCGAGCGGGGCCTGGGCTGGCAGGTCGGCCAGCCCCGGCGCGAGCCCGTCGCGCAACAACTGGTCGAGCCGCTGCCGCAGGTAGGCCCAGCCGGCCGGGGTGTTGCGCACCGACGGCGGCAACTCCAGCGACACCACGTCGGCCAGCGCCGAGGCGTCGCCCTCGGCCACCGCGTCGAGCAGGCCGGTGAGCCGGGCGCGGGCCACCTCGCCGCGCGGTGTGTCCAGCACGGCGGGCAGGAAGAAGACGAGTCTCTCGAAGCGTTCCGGGCTCTCCGCGAGCAGCCGGCAGAGCGCGCCCGCGCCGAGGCTCGCGCCGAACGCCCGGGTCGCGCCGCTCAGGTCCGCCATCGCGCGCAGGTCACGGGCGAGGTCCAGGTAGGTCCACGGACCGGGCGGGGAGTCGGAGCGGCCGTGCCCGCGGAACTGGAAGAAGACGCGCCGCCCGGCGACGCCGCTGCCGAACGGGCGGGTGGTGGCGATGCCACTGCCCAGCCCGTGCGCGAACACGGTGACGGGGTCACCGGTGCCGGTGACCAGCCGTTCCAGGCTCACCCCGTGCGGGGTGGCGACCAGCTCCGTCTCCGGCTCGGGCAGCGCGGGACGCCCGGTCCGGGGCGCGCCGGGGCCGGGCCCCCAGGTGCGGGGACCGCCGTCCGGCGGCGGAGGCCAGCGGAAACCTCTCACCAGGACCCTCGGCCGTCGTGCAGGTCCCGCAGGCCGGGCCGCACGTCGAGCAGGTAGATCAGACCGGCGGCGATGCCGATCAGTCCGAACAGGCTGATCGGGCCGAAGCCGAGCAGGGTCAGCAGCAGGCAGACCGCCAGGATGGCGACCCAGCCGCCCTTGGGCAGCGTGCCGAGCGCGGCGAAACCGTCGCCGCGCTGGGTGACCGCGTGCACCAGCGCCACTCCCTGTACGACCAGGGCGAAGACGAGCAGGATCAGCTGGATCACGTCTTGGACTGCGAACGCGAAGATCGGCGCGGCGATGGCCATGGGGGCAAGCTTATGCCGAGACCCCGGAAACGTCCGACAAGACGTTGTCCGGGGTCCGGTGGGGCATCAGGTCACTCGGCGGCCGGGCGGGTCCGCTTCGTGGCCTTCGGGAGCTTCGCCGACGGGGTGGCCGGCTTGGTGGCCTTGGTGGCGGTCGTCTTGGCGACGGCCTTGGTGGCGGTCGCCTTGGTGGCGCGGGTGCGCTTCACCGCGGCCGGCTTGGCGGCCACCGCCTCGGCCACCTCGGCCGGGCTGGGCACATCGGTCGTCGCGGCGGCGGTGTCCGGCTTCGCGGCCATCTCGGCCTTCGTCGCGACCGCGGCCTTCGGGGTGACCTCGGCCTTCGGGGCCACGTCGGTGCCGGTGGCCTCGGTGGCCTGGATGTCGGCGTTCACCGTGTCGGCGGCCTCCAGCACGCCGGCGCCGACGACACGCTCACCACGGGCGACCAGTTCGGCGTACGCGGCCAGCGCGCGCTCCTGCGCGGCGTGCGCGCCGGCCACCACGACAGCGGCGTTGCGGGTGGCGGCCTCGCGGAGCTTCTCCAGGTTCGCCGCCTCGCGCAGCTTCTCCAGGTTCGCCGCCTCGCGCAGCTTCTCCAGGTTGGCGGCCTCGCGGAGCTGGTCGAGGTCGGTGGCGACGGCGCGCTCGCGCAACCCGGTCGCGGTCTGGTTGGCGGTCTTCAGCGTCTCGGTGGCCTTCTGGCGCAGCTCGAAACCGGTGACGACGGCCTTGCCGCCGAGGTCGGTCACGACCCGGGTGCCGAGGCCGCTGACCACGGTGGGCAGCTTGCGCAGCTGCTCCAGGGCCAGCTCACCGGCGCCGGCGGCGGCGTAGAGGGGTGCGGGGATGCGGTTGGTCTTCGGCTGGGTGGTCATGACTGCTCCTCTTCGGCCGCACCGGCGGCCTTCCGGGCCGCCCGGCGGGCGGCCGCTTGCTCAGGGGCGGCGGTGGTCGGGGCGGGCGCGGTGGTCGGGGCGGGCGCGGCACCCGCTTCGGTGACGGCTACCGATTCGAGGACCGCCTCGGTCGGCGTGCCCTCCGGCGTGACCGGACCGGTAGCGGCCGCCGCCACTGTCGCCGGGGCCTCCGGCGCGGTGGCCGGCTCGGTCGCGGCGGCCTTCTCGGCCGTCTCCGCCGCCCCGGCGGCCTCGGTCGCCTCGGCCAGGCGGGCGTTCTCGCGCCGGAACGTCTCGTAGATCTGGGTGAGCGACTGCTTCTGGGCCATGGTCAGCTCGGGGTCGACGGCGATCGCCGCGAGCACGCCCTGCCCCTCCTTGTCGTCCAGCAGCCCGGCCCGCAGGTACATCGCCGGGGTGGAGACGCGCAGCGCGCTCGCGAGCTGCTGGAGCACCTCGGCGCTCGGCTTGCGCAGCCCTCGCTCGATCTGGCTCAGGTAGGGATTGCTGACACCCGCCTGCTCGGCGAGCTGGCGCAGTGAGATCTTCGCGTTGCGCCGCAGGTCGCGAATGAACCCGCCGACATTGGGAAGGTCCTTGCTGGTGGCCATGACTCAACGCTAGCTCGGTCCGCTAACTGCTGCAAGCAAAACGCTAGCCAGAGTTAGCAGGGTCACCGATGGCGGGTTGCGGAGCCCATGTCCGTTCCGTACGGTTCTCCCCCGTGACCAAGATCGATATCAACGGTGCCCAGCTCGCGTACGACGAGAGCGGCACCGGCACCGCCGTGGTGCTGCTGCACGCCGGCATCGCCGACCGGCGGATGTGGCGCGGGCAGATCCCGGCACTCGCCCAGCGGCATCGGGTGATCGCGCTGGACCTGCGCGGCTACGGCGAGTCGGAATTGCCGCCCGCGCCGTTCGCCCACCACGACGACGTGATCGGGCTGCTCGACGCGCTGGGCATCGAGCAGGCCGCGCTCGTCGGCTGCTCGTTCGGCGGCCGGGTCGCGGTGGACACCGCGCTCGCCCACCCGCAGCGGGTCTCGGCGCTGGCGCTCTTCGGCGCGCCCGTCTCCGGCAACGAGTGGTCCGAGGAGACCGAGCAGCTCTGGGAGGAACTGGTCGGCGACGTGGACCCGGAGGACTTCGCCGCCACCGCCGCCGGGGAGGTGCGGTTCTGGGTGGTCGGCCCGACCCGCCGCCCGGAGGACGTCGACCCGGAGCTGATCCGGTTCGCCGAGGAGATGGACCGCCGGGCGCTCGCCGCCGAGCAGGCGCTGAGCGCGGTCGACGTCGACGAGCTGGACCCGCCGGCGATCGACCGGCTGGGCGAGCTGCGCGTACCGGTGCTGGTCGGCACGGGCGCCGACGACCTGGCCGACATCCGCCGCCTGGCCGACCGCATCGCCGACGAGGCCCCCCGGGGCATACGCATGCCGGACGTCCCCGACGCGGCCCACCTGCTCCCCCTGGAGCGCCCCACCGAAACCAACACCGCCCTCCTGCCGTTCCTCCCCTCCTGACCGCCCCACTTCTCTCCCCTCGCCGCGTTGATCTTGCACTTGCAGCCCTCGGCACGCCTGGAATGCGCATTTCGCCGGGGCAGTAAGTGCAAGATCGCCGGGGGTAGAGGGCGGGGAAGGGTTACCAGGTGGGGCGGATGGCTCCTACCGGGAGGCCGCCGCCGAGCAGGGGTGGTTCGGCGTACTCGGTGAGGATGGGGGCGCGCACGTCCAGGCGCGCCAGGGCCGACACCAGGACGGGTGTGCGGGCCCTGGCCGCGCCGTCGTCGATCTTCAGCGCGACCGCGCCGACCCCCGGGACCGCCGCCGCGATCACACCCTCCGCGCCGATCTTGGCGAGCAGACCGGGTACGCCGCGCATCAGCCGCGTGTCCTCGGCCTGGGTACCGCCGACCAGCTCCGGGTACGTGCGCATCGCGTCCGCCACCGTCCGCTCGACGGTGCCCGGCTCGGCCTCGACCAGCCGCAGGAACGCCCGCGCCAGCCCGGTCAGCGAGACGGCGAGCACCGGCGCGCCGCAGCCGTCCACCCCGACCGCCGCCGCCCGCTCCCCGGTGAACTCCTCGATCGTGGCGGTCAGGCGCTGCTGGAGCGGGTGCTCGGGCCGCCAGTAGCCGTCCAGCGGCCAGCCGGCGGCCAGGCAGGTGCGCAGCATGCCGGCGTGCTTGCCGGAGCAGTTCATCAGCACCCGGGCGGGACCGCCGCCGGCCCGCAGCACCGCCTCCCGGGCGGCTTCGCCGACCGGCAGGTCCGGCGGGCAGTGCAGCGCGTCCCCGGTGAGGCCGCCGCCGCGCAGCAACGCGGTGACCCGCTCGACGTGGAACTCCTCACCGGCGTGGCTGGCCGAGACGAGCGCCAGGTCGGCCGGGTCGGTGAGCGGCAGCCCGGCCCGCAGCATCCCGATCGCCTGCATCGGCTTGTTGGACGAGCGGGGGAAGATCGGCGAGGTCACGTCTCCGGCCCCGGCGACAGGCGCTCCGGCGGCGTCGAGCACCACCACGGAACCCCGGTGGAAGCCCTCCACGAAACCGGACCGGACCACCTCGGCGAGCGGCGCGCCGCCCTCGTACGTCTTTCCCACGTAATGGACCGTACCGATGGGGCGGGCCCGGCCGACGGCGGGGTGACCTGCGGCGTCGGCCGAGGCCGTACAGGGCCGGCGGCCGGTACGCCGCTTACCGGCCGGTGGCCGGAAGACCGAGCAGCGTACGGGCCTCGGCGGTGGTCAGCGGAGGCCGCTGGGCGAGCTGGGCGAAGCCGACCGCCCGCGCGACGAGCTGCATGTTGGACTCCACCGGGCGCCCCTTGGCGTACGTGACCGTGTCCTCCATGCCGACCCGCAGGTGACCGCCGGCCGACAGCGAGGCCAGCATCACCGGGATGGTGCTGCGCCCGATGCCGGTGGCCGCGAATGTGGTGCCCTCGGGCAGGTCACGCAGCATCTGCTGGGCCGCCACCAGGGTCGCCGTGGTGCCCGGCATGCCACCCGGTACGCCCATCACGAAGTCGACGTGCACGTGCCCGCCGTGCGGCAGGCCGTACTTGCCGAGCAGCCGCTGCAGGGCGGTGAGGTGGCCCAGGTCGAAGATCTCGTACTCGGGGACGACGCCGCGTTCCTGCATCCGGGTGTGCAGGTCGACGATGAACTCCCACCGGTTGAGGAACACGTCGTCGCCGAAGTTGACGGTGCCCATGGTGCAGGAGGCCATGTCCGGCGCGGCGTCGAGCACGGCGAGCCGGGCGGACTCCGGGTCGGTCACCGCACCCCCGGAGGAGAGCTGCACGATCAGGTCGGTGCTCTCCCGCAGCGCCGCCACGGTGTCGCGCAGCCGCCCCTGGTCGAGCGTGGGCCGCGCCTCGTCGTCGCGGATGTGGACGTGGATCACGGCGGCGCCGAGCGCCTCGCACTCCTTGGCGGTCAGCAGCAGCTCGTCGAGCGTCACCGGCAGCGCCGGCACCTCAGCCTTCGCCGACTCCGCGCCGGTGGGGGCAACCGTGATCAACGTCCCTGTCGTCATGCCCCGGATCCTAGACCGGTGCCCGACGTCGGGTCGACCGGAGGATTTCCGGTGCGGGCGGCGTTAAGAAGGGACCCTTCCTCTACCGGAGGCGTTAATAGGGGGCCCTTCCTTACACGTCGATGGCGGCGGCGCTCTCGCCCACGAGCAGGCGGGCATCGTCGGGCGTGTTGCGCTTCAGCACGGCGAGCGCCACCTGACCCAGCTCGAAGTGCTGCACGGCGGTGCCCACGAAGCCGACCGTCCGGCCGTCGAGCGTCACCGGCGTACCGGCCACCGGCGGCTGGTCGCTCGCCACGCCGTCCAGATGCAGCAGGACCAAGCGGCGGGGCGGCTTGCCCAGGTTGTGCACCCGGGCCACCGTCTCCTGGCCCCGGTAGCAACCCTTGCCCAGGTGCACGGCCGGGGCGATCAGGTCCACCTCGGCCGGGATCGTCCGGTGGTCGGTGTCCACCCCGGCCCGTACCTGCTTGGCGGCGACCCGGACCGCCTCGTACGCCCACAGCCCGGCGACCGGCACCCCGGCGCCGCGCAGTTCGGCGACCACCCCGTCCATGGCGGCGCGGGGCACCAGCAGGTCGACGCCGAGCGCCACCCGGCGGGCCCAGCCGCCGACCGGTAGCGGCTTGACGTCGTACACCACGGAGGGCCGCGCGGGCAGCTCGCCGGAACGGAACTTCGGACCCGGCACCGCCGCTACGTCGGGAGCGGCCAGCCCGGTCACGCCGAGCGTGTCGAGCGCGCCGGGCGCCTCCGGCCCGACCAGCGACAGCAGCGCGAACTCGGCGGTGGCGTCGCGCGGGTCGACCTTGCTGAAGAACCGCATCTTCTCCAGGTACGACAGCAGGCCGCCGGTCATGCCCGGCTCGGTGTCCAGCCAGGTGGTCTCGCCGTCGTCGGCGACCATCGCGTGCTGCTCGACGTGCCCGTGCGGGGAGAGCACCAGCAGTTCGGTGCCCTGCCAGGGGGCCAGCGCGGCCAGGTGCTGGCTGGTGAGCGTGTGCAGCCAGCTGATCCGTTCCTCGCCGGGAACCGCGACCACGCCCCGGTGCGAGCGGTCGACCAGGCCCACGCCGGTGGCCAGGAGCCGCTGCTCACGCATCGGGTCGCCGTAGTGCGCCGCCACCGGCGCGACACCGGCCGCCCGGTGGGCCGGCTCGGGCTGGTCCCGGGTCTGGTCGTCGATGCTCTCGGTGGTCACCGCTCCGGCGATGTCGATCATGCGTGTTCCCCGTTCAGTGTGCAGCGGCCGCAGACCCCGAAGAGCGCGACGTGCCCGATGTCGACCTGGAATCCGCGCTGGTCGGCCAGCTGGTCGGCGAGCGGGCGGAGCATCTCGGGTGAGATCTCGTCGATCGCCCCGCACTCCCGGCACAC
>NZ_JAGPXV010000170.1:0-9696 GCF_018070405.1 Micromonospora sp. D75 | reverse complement strand
GGGGCTGCGCGGCGACCACCCGATCCGGCTGCGCACCGCGCCGACGCTCAAGCACTTCCTCGGCTACAACAACGAGACCGACCGGGCCACCACCTCCAGCGACCTGCCGCCCCGGGTGCTGCACGAATACGAGCTGCCGGCGTTCCGCGCCCCGCTGGCCGCCGGCGCGGCGGTCGCGGTGATGGCGTCGTACAACCTGGTCGACGGCGTACCGGCGCACCTGAGCCCGCTCATCGAGGGCGAGCTGCGCGGCTACGCCGACGACGACATCATGGTGGTCGGCGACGCCGGGGCGGTCGGCAACATCGCCGGCGTGCAGGAGTACCTGCCCGACCACGTCGCCGGGTTCGCCGCCGCGCTACGCGCCGGGATCGACAGCTTCACCGAGGACGACGAGGACAGCGCCCCCACGGTGGAACGCCTCACCGAGGCGCTGGCCCGCGGCCTCATCGAGCCCTCCCACGTGGACCGGGCGGTACGGCGGATCCTGTCCGTCCGGTCGCGCCTTGGCGACCTGGACCCGGATCCCCACGACGACGTGCCGCCACACACGCTCGACAGCCTCGCCCACCGGGAACTCGCCCGCGAGGCCGCCCGCCAGTCGGTCGTGCTGCTGCGCAACGACGGCCTGCTGCCGCTGCGCCCCGGCACCCGCGTCGCGGTGCTCGGACCGCTCGCCGACACCGTGCTCACCGACTGGTACAGCGGCACCCCGCCGTACACGATCAGCGCCTACGCGGGGCTGCTCGGACGGCTGCCGGAGGTGACCACCCACCCCGGCACGGACCGGGTCACGCTGCACGTCGGCGACCGGGCGGTACGCCTCGACGGCGACGGCCCGCTGGCGCTCGGCGACACCGCGGCCGAGTTCGAGGTGGTCGACTGGGGACAGGACGTGGTGGCGCTGCGCGCCGTGGACACCGGCCGGTACGTCGGCGCCGACGACGCCGGGGCCCTGGTGGCCGACCGCGAGGGACCGGGCGGCTGGGTGGTACGCGAGACGTTCCGCCTCGACCACCGGCCCGACGGCACGGCGCTGCTGCGTCACCTCGCCACCGGACGGCACGTCGGCGTCGCACCTGACGGGCGGCTGAGCGTCGCCACCGGCGACCCGGCCGCGTTCACCGTGACGCTGCGCGCCGACGGGGCCGCCGACGCCGCCGCGCTCGCGGCCGCCGCCGACGTGGCGGTGGTGGTGCTCGGCAACCACCCGATGGTCAACGGCCGGGAGACCGAGGACCGGGCCGACCTGGCGCTGCCCACCGGCCAGGAGGAGCTGCTGCGCGCGGTGCACGCCGCGAACCCGCGTACCGTGCTGGCGCTGACCAGCAGCTACCCGTACGCGGTGGGCTGGGCGCAGGAGTATCTGCCGGCGGTGCTGTGGAGCGCCCACGGTGGACAGGAGCACGGCAACGGGCTCGCCGACGTGCTGCTCGGCGCCGCCGACCCGGGCGGGCGGCTCACCCAGACCTGGTACGCCGACACGGCCGAACTGCCCGACCTGCTCGACTACGACGTCATCGGCGCGGACAGCACCTACCTCTACCACCGGGGTGAGCCGCTGTACCCGTTCGGACACGGGCTCAGCTACGCCGAGTTCGACTACGCTGACCTACGGTTGAGCACCGCCACGGCACGTGCCGGCGAGGAGGTGGAGGTGAGCGTCGAGGTCACCAACACGGGCCGCCGCCCGGGCACCGAAGTGGTGCAGCTCTACACCCGGCAGCGGCGTTCCCGGGTCAAGCAGCCGCTGCGGCAGCTGCGCGACTTCGCCCGCGTCACGCTCGATCCGGGCTGCGCCGCCCGGGTGACGATGCGCCTGCGTACCGCCGATCTGGCCTGGTGGGACGAGACCCGCGCGGCGATGGTGGTGGAGGACGCCGTCCACTCGGTGCTGGTGGGCCGGTCCGCTCGCGACATCCGGCTCGTCGGCGCGCTCGCCGTGACCGGAGACGCCACGACGGTCGCCCCGGCCGACCGCAGCTGTGGAGCCGCCCGGTGAGCGGGCGCGTCCCCGGCGAGCAGGTCACCATCGCCGACGTGGCCCGGCACGCCGGAGTGGCCGCCAGCACCGTCTCGTACGTGCTCAGCGGCAAACGCACCATCTCGGCCACCACCCGGGGACGGGTCCTCGACAGCGTCCGCGCGCTGGGCTACCACCCGCACGCCGGGGCGCGCGCCCTGGCCAGTCGCCGCGCCAACGTGATCGCGCTGGTGCTGCCGCTGCGTACCGGCATGCAGGTGCCGGTGGTGATGCGGTTCGCCACCGCAGTGGTCACCACCGCCCGCCGCTACGACCACGACGTGCTGCTGGTCACCGCCGACGAGGGCCCGGCCGGGCTGCACCGCATCGCCGGCAGCGCGCTCGTCGACGGCGTGCTGCTGATGGACGTCGAGCTGGAGGACTCCCGGGTGCCGCTGCTGCGGGAGCTGGCGCTGCCGGGTGTCCTGATCGGGCACCCCGCCGACAGCACCGGGCTGGCCTGCGTGGACCTGGACTTCCGGCGCGCCGGTGCGCTGTGCGTGGAACACCTGGCCGCCGCCGGGCACCGGCGGATCGCGCTGCTCGGCGCGCCCGCCGCGGTCTACGACCGGGGCACCGGGTTCGCCCACCGCACCCGCGCCGGGGTACGCGCCGCCGCCGAGCGGCTCGGCGTCGACGCGGTGACCCGGCCCTGCGAGGAGGGACCGGCTGCGGTACGCCGCGACCTGGAGGCGCTGCTCGCCGACCACCCGGACGTCACCGGCCTGGTGGTGCAGAACGAGTCGGCGGTCGGGCCGGTGCTGGCCACGCTGCCGCTGCTGGGCCGCCGGGTGCCGCGCGACGTGTCGGTGGTCGCGATCTGCCCCGACGAGCTGGCCGAGCAGTCCGGGCTCACCTGCGTACCGGTGCCCGCCGAGGAGGTGGGCCGGCAGGCGGTGGCGTTGCTGATGCGGCGGCTGAGCGGCGAGGGAGTGCCGGAGGTGACGTTGCTGGAACCGCACCTCACCGTGCGGGACACCAGCGCCCGCCGGTGACCGTGCACCGCGTCCACGACACCGCGCCGGCCGCCGACTGGACCGACGCGTTCCTCACCGGCAACGGCGAGCTGGGACTCATGGTCCACGGGCAGCCGTACGCGGAGCGGATCGTGGTGAACCACCACCGGCTCGTCCTGCCGAACGGCACCCGGGACGCCCGCGCGCCCGAGCTGGCCGGCCGGATGCCGCACATCCGCGCGCTGGTGCTCGCCGGGCGCCGTGCCGAGGCCGCCCGGCTGCTGACCGGCGGCCGGGAGCTGGAGTGGACCCAGTCGTTCCACCCCGGGTACGCGCTCACCGTCGACGCGCCGCCGGGACCGGTACGCGGCTACCGGCGCGACACCGACTTCACCACCGGGGAGGTGACAGTCGAGTGGTCGGGCGGGCGGCGGCGCTGCTTCGCCTCCCGCGCCGACGGCGTGGCGGTGCTCCACCTCGACCAGGGCGACTGCGTGGTCGGTGTGACCGGTGAGCTGCCCGGCCGGCCCGCCGACGTGGTGTACGAGCACGCCGCGTACCGCCGCGACGGGCTGGTGTTCCTGCGGGTACGCGCCCGCTACCCGCACGCCGGTGGGGCGTACGGGTTCGAGGGGTTGACGCTGCTGCGCGGTGACGTGAGCGTCGACGGCGACCGGATACGGGTACGCGGACCGGCCCTGCTCACCACGCTCGTCGACCGGCCCGACGCGCCGCCGTGGCGTACCCGGGACTCGGAACGGCGGCTCGCCGTGCTGGCCGGGGACTACGACGCGCTGCTGGCCCGGCACGCGCCGCGCCATCGCGGCCCGTACACCCGGGTCGGCCTGGACCTCGGCGTGCCCGCCTCCGACCGGGCGCTGCCGGTGGGTGAGCTGCTGGCCCGGCAGGCCGCCGCGCCGCACCGGCTGGACCCGGCGCTGCTGGAGCGGCTGTTCCACTCCGGCCGGTACCTGCTGTTCAGCGCCAGCGGGGTGCTGCCGCCCCGGCTGACCGGGCTGTGGCTGGGCTCCTGGCACGCGGCGTGGGCCGGTGACTTCACCACCGACGCGAATCTGAACCTCCAGCTCGCCGGGGCGAACGTGGGCGCGCTGCCGGAGGTGACAGCCGCGCACGCCCGGCTGGTCGCCGCGCAGGTGGCCGACTGGCGCGCCAACGCCCGGGCCGTGTACGGCGCGCGCGGGCTGCTCGCGCCCAGCCGCACCGACGGCGAGCACGGGCACCTGTTCCACGTCCACCCCGACTGGCCGTTCACCGCGTGGCTGGCCGGCGCGGACTGGCTGCTGCACCCGCTGCACGAGCATCATCTGGTCACCGGTGAGCCGCTGGGCGAGGTGGCCGGGTGGCTGGCCGAGGTGGCGGACTTCTTCGCCGACGTGCTCACCGCTGTGGACGGGCAGCCGGCGCTGGTGCCGTCGTACTCGCCGGAGACCGGCCCGTACGACGACACCGGCCGGACCGCGCCGGTCGCGGTCAACGCCACCATGGACGTCGCCGCGGCCCGGCACGCGCTGCGGCTGGCCGCCGAGGTGACCGGCACCGACCGGTGGGCCGGGGTACGGCCGCCCGGCTACCTGGTGGACGGGCGCGGCGCGCTCGCCGAGTGGGCGTGGACCGGCAGCACCGGCGACGAGAACCACAGGCACGTCAGCCACCTGTATCCGGTGTGGCCGCTCGACGAGATCAACCCGGACGACACCCCGGAACTGGCCGCCGCCGCGCACCGGGCGCTGACGCTGCGCGGAGACGAGAACCAGTCCGCGCACGGCAGCCTGCACCGGGCGCTGGCGGCGGCGCGGCTGCACGACGGCGACCTGGTCGCGGCGAACCTGCGCAAGATCCTCGACGCGGACATGTTCTTCCGGTCGCTGATGAGCGCGCACAACCCGGGCCGGACCACGTACAACGCCGACGCCGCGCACACGCTGCCGGCGGTGCTGATCGAGTCGCTCGTGCAGTCCCGCCCCGGGGTGCTGCGGCTGCTGCCCGCGCCGCTACCCGACCTGCCCGCCGGGACGCTGCGCGGCGTCACCTGCCGGGGCCGGGTCACCGTCGAGGAGCTGACCTGGGCGCCGGGCCGAGTCCGGGCCCGGCTGGTGTCGCCGGTGGCGCAGCGCGTGGTGGTGCACGCGCCCGGCGACCGCCGTGCGGTGGATCTGGCGCCGGACCGGCCGTGCGAGATGGCGTTCGGCTAGAGGTTGTCGGGCTGGTGCAGCGCCGGGTGGCTCTCGCCCGGCGCGGTGAACCACGGCGGGGCGTCGTCGGTGAGCGCGGTGCCGATCCGCAGCCGCGCCCAGTCGTCCAGTTCGGGCAGCGCGTCCGGGGCGAACCAGGCCACCGCCAGCGACTCGTCGCCGTCGGCCGTCGGCGCGCCGCCGATCGCCCGGCAGCGGAACCAGACGTTCAGGTATTCGCAGGCGTCGCCGTTGGGGTACACCACCGGGTGGGTGGCGACACCGGCGAGCCGGTCGATCGCCACCTTGACGCCGGTTTCCTCGTGGACCTCGCGCACCAGCGCGTCGGCGGGTTGCTCGCCCGGGTCGACGGTGCCGGCCGGCACCGACCAGCGGCCGTTGTCGCCCCGGCGGGCCAGCAGCACCCGTCCCGCGTCGTCGGTGACCACGCCGCTGACGCCGTACAGCATGAGCAGGTCGTGGCCGATGTGGCGGCGCAGCCGGGCGATGTAGGGCGAGACGGCCATGGCGAGCAGGCTACCGGCGGTCCTGCCGGTGCCGCCGGACCATGCCCTCGGCCAGCGCCGCACCGTCCAGGTCACCGGCGGCCAGCCTTCCGGCAACGGTACGGCGCACGATCCGGTCGGCCAGCGCCGGGGCGTGCCGGGCCAGCGCCATCTCGATCCGGCCGCGCCGGGTGGTGGCCACGTCCCGTGGCGCGCGCCGGGCGGTCGCGGCGCGCAGGATCGCCGCCACCACTCCCTCCACGGGTTCCGGGCGGGACACCCCGCTCAGCGACAGCCCGGCCGCCACAGTGCTGTCGTGGATCGGGGAGGCGACCATGCTCGGGTAGACCACGCTGACGCCGACGTGGGTGCCTACTTCGTGGCGCAGCGCGTCGGCGTACGCGACGAGCGCCCGCTTGCTGACCCCGTAGGCGGCTGCGAGCGGCAGCGGCAGCACGGCCATCCGGCTGGCCACACGAAGATCACCCGTCCGCGGGCGGCCTCCAGGGCCGGCATCGCGGCGGCGGTGGTACGCCAGGCGGCGAGCAGGTTCACCTCGATCTGGCGGCGTACCACCTCGTCCGGCGGCAGCTCGGCGGGCGCGGGCCCGCCCACACCGGCGTTGTTGATGAGCAGGTCCAGTCCGCCGAGCCGGTCGATCGCGGCGGCCACGGCCGGTGGCGTCGCGGCCGGGTCGGTCAGGTCGACGCCGAGCACCGCAGGGGTGGCATCGGGGTCGGCGTGCAGGTCCAGCCCGACCACGTGCGCGCCGGCGGCGGTGAGCGCCGCGCCCAGGTGCTGCCCGAATGTGCCACGCGCGCCGGTGACCAGCACGCGTCGTCCGGCCAGGGCGCTGCGGCCCGGCGTGCCGGATCCGGCGGCCGAGCCTCGGCCTGTCGCGCCGGGTCCGCTCCGCTGCGCGTCCTCGGCCGGGGGCCGTCCCGGGGCGTTCATCGTGCCGCTCCGGCGCGGCGCCGGCCGGCGGCCAGTTCGCGGCCCAGTTCGGCCAGGTAGACGTCGAAGTCGACGCGCATGTGCGGTCGGCGTTGCCCCCACCGGGCGGTGGCGGCGCGCAGCTCGTCGCGGCAGGCGGCGGCCTGCCGGGCCGCGTCCGGTGGCGTCCAGGTGCCGGCCAGCCGCGCGGCGACCAGCCGGGCCTGCGCCTCGACCAGGGGGAACGCGGCGCCGGTGGACTGCATCAGCCCGACGAATGCCAGCCCGGGGGCGTCGAGGTGGAACACGTGCCGGTACAGCGGAAGCCGGTCGGGGCCGTCGCCGAGCAGCGCCGGGTCGAGGAACGGCATCTCGACGCGGTAGCCGGTGCACCAGACGACCAGGTCGATCTCGTCGTGGCGGCCGTCGGTGAACTCGACCCGGTCGCCGTCGAAGCGGGCGATGCCGGGCCGGGCCTGGATGTCGCCGTGGGTGAGGCGGGACAGCAGCGCGTCGGACAGCGTCGGGTGGTCCTGGAGGAAGCCGTGCGCCGGTGCGGGCAGCCCGTACCGGGTGGGTGGCCCGACCGCTGTGGTGATCATGGTCTGGCTGATCCGCTGCCGCAGCCGCCACGGCAGCCGGCGGGCCAGCGCGCCGTTGAGCGTGTCCGACGGGCGGCCGAGCAGGTACTTCGGCACCACCCAGACGCCGCGGCGCAGCGACAGCAGCGTGCGTGCGGCGGCGTACGAGGCGTCGACGGCGATGTCCATGGCGGAGTTGCCGCCACCGACGACGAGGACCCGGCGCCCGGCGAGCTGTTCCGGGCCGCGGTAGTCGTGGCTGTGCATCTGCTCGGCGGCGCACTCGCCCGGGTACGGCTCGGGCCGCTTCGGCACCCGGTTGTGTCCGTTGGCGACCACCACCGCCTCGACGTCGACAGCGACCGGGCCGTCCGGGCCGGTGGCGCGTACCCGCCAGCCGTCGCCGGTGCGGGTGACCCGCTCGACGGTGTGGCGCAGCCGTACTGCCTCGCGCAGCCCGAACCGGTCTGCGTAGTCGCCGAGGTAGCCGGCGACGCGGGTGTGGTCGGGGTAGTCGGGCCAGTCGGCGGGCATCGGGTGGTCGGCGAACTCGGTGCGCCCCTTGCTGGTGTTCAGGTGCAGCGTGCGGTACGCGGGCGAGCCGGGTGCGCCGTACACCCAGAGGCCGCCGAGCGTGTCGGCCGCCTCGAACGCGACGGCCGGGACGCCGGCGTCGGCGAGCGCCTTGAGCGTGGCCAGCCCGGCGGCTCCGGCGCCGACGACGGCCACCCTTGGTACGGCCATGCCCGCCTCCTTAATCCAACGACTGATGGATAATCCCCGGAGCGCGGGCCGGCGTCAAGGCCGGGTGCCGCCGTACAGCGCGTCGAGGAAGCGGTGCACGAACGCCCGGAACTCCCGCCGCTCGCGCGCGCCCGAGCCGGTGCCCGCCGCCAGGGCCACCACGTGCCCGTGCACCGTCCAGACCAGGGAACGCACCGTCACGTGCGGCGTCGGCTCGGTCAGCGCGCCCGCCTCGGCCGCCGCGACGAGCAGCTCCTCGACCAGCCCGTACAGCGGCGCGGCGTAGCGGCGGTCCAGCTCGCCGTGCCGCTGCGGCTCCAGCCAGCGGCGCAGCCACAACGCGGTGGTCTCCGGCCGGTCCTCCAGGAAGTCGACGAACACGTCCAGCAGGTCGTGCAGCGCGCGCAGCGCGTCGTGCGGCCCGGCGGACAGGGCCGCCCGGGCGCGCTCCCCGGCTGCCTCGATGACCTCCCGCTCGGCGCTGAACACCCGGGCGAAGCAGGCGTCGTAGAGCTGCGCCTTGGTGCCGGTGTGGTGCACCACGGTGGCGGCGTCCACCCCGGCCGCGGCGGCGACGTCGCGGACGCTGACCGCGTCGAAGCCCCGCTCGGCGAACAATGCGGTGGCGGCGGCGAGCACCAGGTCACGGGTCGGGCGCTGGTCGTCGCGGCGGGGCCGACCGGGCCGGCGGCGAGGCATGGTCATCCGGCCATTGTTCCCCCTACAATCCAGCAACCGTTGGATTGGGGGCGGCGTGCCCCGAGGACAGGAGGCCGCGATGACCGGGCTGGATCAGCGCTCCGACGCGCTCACCCTGCCACGCGGCCCGCTCGCCGGGTTCGCCACCGGCTCACTCGGCATGGGCGTCTGGGTGACAGTGCCCGGGCTGCTGCTGCTCTACTTCCTGACCGACGTGCTGGCGGTCGCCCCGTGGCTGGCCGGGCTCACCCTGCTGCTGCCGAAGATCGCCGACGTGCTGCTGCACCCGTGGATCGGGCACCTCTGCGACGTCGAGCAGGCCCGCCGGGGTCACCGCCGACGGCTGCTGCTGGCCGGGTGCGCGCTGCCGCTGGCGTTCGCCGCGCTGTTCGCCGTGCCCGGCGGCCTCACCGGCGCCGCCGCGGCCGGCTGGGTGGCGGTGTTCTTCGTCGCCGGCAACCTGCTGTTCGCCGCGTACCAGGTGCCCTACCTGGCGACCCCTGCCGATCTGCGGATCGGCTACCACGAGCGGACCCGGCTGATGGCGTTCCGGATGGTGGTGCTGACGCTCGGCATCCTGGTCTCCGGGCTGCTCGCGCCGCTGCTGGCCGGCGGCGACGACGCCACCCGCGACGGTTACCTGCTGATGGGCGTGGTGCTGGCGGCCGGGATGCTCGCCGCGATGCTGGTCGGCGTCGCCGGGATCGGCCGGTTGCGCCGTACCGCCGCCGACACGGCCCCGCCGCACGGTCCGGGCGGGTGGCGGGCGCTGGCCGCGAGCCTGCGGGACCGGCAGTTCCGCTGGCTGGTCGGCGCATACCTGGCCATGTCCACCACCACCCACCTCGTGCTGGCCGGCGTGCCCTACTACGCCGAGTACGAGCTGGGCCGCCCCGGACTCACCACAGTGCTCGTGGCCGCGTTCGTCGCGCCCGCGCTGCTGGTGACCCCGGTCTGGCTGGCGGTGGCGCGGCGGATCGGCAAGCAACGCGCCCTGCTCGCCGCGCAGGCCGCGTTCGCCGCCGGGTCGCTGGTGCTGGCGATCGGCCGTCCCGCCGGACT
>NZ_JAGPXV010000017.1:0-23270 GCF_018070405.1 Micromonospora sp. D75 | reverse complement strand
CTGCTCGCCCCGGAGGTCACGCGGCAGCTCGTCGGCCGGTACGCGGCGCGGATCCGCCCGGCCGAGGGCACGCCGGCGGACGTTGGGCTGACGCCGCGTGAGCTGGAGGTGCTGCGGCTGATCGCCGACGGGCTGTCGAACAGCGAGATCGCGGCGCGGTTGGTGATCAGTCAGGAGACGGTGAAGACGTACGTGTCGCGGATTCTCACGAAGCTGGACGTGCGGGACCGGGTGCAGGCGGTGGTGTACGCGTACCGCACCGGCCTGGTCACCTGATCTACCCGCCAGGAACCGACACACCATCGTCGTCGAGAGGTGAGCCGTCCAGGGCGCGATCGGTCTCCGCGGCGGTCAGACGCACGATCACGTCGCCGTCGGAGGTCGGAAAGCGGGTGAAACGCAGCAGGACGAACCCTGAACGGTTGCTGCCCCGCACGCCGTTGCCGAGGGGCATCGTGTGCACACCCTCGACGAGCCATTGATAGAGCGGCTGCGCGTCCGTGTCACGCCAGCCCTTCAAGCCGGCGTGGTGAACCGCCAGGGTCAGCTTCTCCGCCAGGTACTCGGGGTCGCAGACGCTGGTGATCGTCAGATCGAGTTCCGCGAACCGGTGTGCCGGCCCGAAGTGCCACAGTGCCCGCACCTCGCGGACCCCTGGGGTCAGCGGCCGTCCGACGAAAAACCAGTCGTACGCGTCCAGGAAGGGTGCGTGGTGCTTGAGCCAGCTCTCCCTGTCCTGCTCCCGCACGATCCAGGGCAGAGGGATCTCGTTGAACTCGTCGGTCCACACGACTTCGGGAATCTCCCAGGCGTCGAGCCAGGTTCTGACGCGCTCGCGGTTGGCCAGGAACGCGGCTCGCAGTTCATCGCGCTGGCGGCGTCCGGTCATCGGATCACTCTCCGTAGTCCCAATCGAGGCCCCAGATGCGGACATTGCCCTGGTGGTCGCCGGTGACGACGGTGCCGAACGCGTCGTCGGCGCGTATCGCTGTGACCTGGGCGTGGTGACCGTGCAGTGAGCGGATCCGGCGTCCGGCGCGCAGGTCCCAGACGTCGACGGTTTGCTCTCCCGGGTCTCCGGCCACCGCGAACCTCCCGTCGGGCGAGACCACCACCTCCTCGACCCCGGAGAGGCTTCCGGTCGGGTCGTCGAGAGCCCTCCCGTCGAACACCGGCTCTCCGCTCGCGGCGTCCCATACGACGAAGCCGGTCAGCCCGGCGATGACGGCGAGCCGGCGGGAGTCCGTGAAGGCCAACGCCGCCGAGGAGCTGTGCTTGACCCGGTCGAGCTGGTACGACGGGCGCCTGTCACCCGGTCGCCACGCGGTCAGGCGGGTCATCCCGGCCAGCAGCAGCATCCCGGAGGCGAAGCGGATCTCCGTGTGCGGGTCGACGTCCGCAAAGGTCTTCACGGGCTTTCCGGTGTCCATCGACCGGACCTCCACGGCGGCCGTGTCGTGGGTTCGCAGCTGCACGGCGATCGAGCGGGACGCCTCGTCGGCCGTGACGCCGACGATCGTGCCGGGTCCGGTGCGGACCGTCGCGACGCAGGCAGCCGCCTCCAGCGACCACACCGTCGCCAACCCGTGGCCGAAGCCGACCGCCAACAGGTCGCCCGAGATGTCGAGCGTGGTGTTCCCGTCGTCGCGAGGCAGGGCGCCGGCGACCTTGAACCGGGGCTCGAAGGTCGTGGTGTCGTGGCAGGCCACCGATCCGTCCGAGTAGCCGATGATCACGTCCCGGCCGCCCCTGGCGAAGGACAGGCTGGTGGCGGGGTTCCGCCGCTCGGTGACCCCGCCTGCCTTCTCCAGCGTCTCCAGGTCGAAGATCTCGACCTCGTCGACATTGGCGGCGAAGGCGAACAACCGGCCGGAGGCGCCGATGTCGAAGGTGCCACGGGTGAGCATGACATCGGACAGCTCCTGCTCCAGCCAGATGCCGGTCAATCCGGTGCGCCGCAGGTTCCGGCCCAGGGCCCTGGAGGCCCGGCGTAGCCGCGGATGACGTTCGTGGCCGGGAACGGCACGCGCCTCGCGGATCGCGTCCGCTGCGCGCCGATCCTCTCCGGCCGCGATCATCGCCTCGACGCGCTCCATGACCTGGTCGAACGCCCGCTCGTCGCGCGCGAGGGCACCGACCGGGCGGGGCGGCGCGTACGACCGCGGAGCGAGGTGTCCGCTGAGTGGCATGGGAAGTCGGGAGAGCGAGGTCTGGCCACTGTAGCCGTGCGATTCGGCGATGACGGCGTAGCCGCAGTCCCCGCTGAACGCCGTCGCGTCGCGGCGTGAGCCCCGCGCCCAGTCCTTCGGGAAGGTGCGGACGCATCGGCGGATGGCGAGTTCGAGGACCTGAAGGTCTCCGGTCCCGGGGTCGAGCAGAGCCCAGCCGGCCCGGCCGGAGACGCCGAGCATGCGGTATCCGGTCAGCCAGGGGATCTCCCACCGTCGCGGTTCGTCCCAGACCCGCATGTCCACCACGGTCAGGGACTGGTAGCCGGTTCTCAGGACGGTCGACCCGTCCGGCGCCAGGGCGACCTTCTGGCCGTCGCCGTCCATCTCGTCGGCGGGTATGTGCAGCCCCCGCATCCTCGTGTCCCGCAGGGGCCACCACTGCTCCACCCGGTGGTCGACGGCGGAGCCGGGACGACCCAGTGAGGCGGAGACGCAGACCTCGGCGTCCGGGCCGAGGATCACCCGGGTGACAGTGCCGTCGTGGGGGCGGATGCCGGCGACCGGCTTCCACGCGTCGGTGCGGAAGACGAGGACGCGGCCGTCGCCCGTACCCACAGCCGCGAAGCCACCCTCGGGGCTGAGCGCCACGGCTGTTCCTCCGTCCAGCCGGCCTTCGAGGTGGGCCGTGCCGCCGGCGAGCAGCCACCGTTCGACGCGGGAGTCCTGGTAGCAGACGAGGATCCGCGCTCCGGCGTGGTCGATCGCGACGTCGACGGGAGCCGGGCCGGAGGCGGCGAGTTCCGCGACCACCCGGCCCGCGAAGGCGTCCCAGACCCGCACCCGCCCTGACCTCTCGGCCACCACCACGTGTGTCGCGTCGTGATCGCAGGCCATCGCGACGACCTGGCCGGACAGCTGCCCGAACACCTCGAGCGTGCCCCTCGGTTCCAGTCGGGCACAGCGCTCCCGCGCGGCCGCGATCTCCGGCGATCCCGGATGCTTGCGGTCCGCCTCAGCCAGGTGCCGGGCCGCGAGGACGCCGTCACCGCGTTCCATGTGCACCATCGCGGCCAGGTAGTCCGCCTCCCAGGAGTCGCCCGTGGCTCGCAGTTCCGACAGGAGGATCTCGTCGGTGACCAGGCCGTCGGCCCATTTGAGGAGCCCGTGGTTGTAGACCACGCGGACGTTGTGCGGGTCGATCGCCTTGGCCCGCTCGAACATCTCGATCGCGCGGCGTTGGTCGCCGAGGTCCCACAGGGACAGCGCCTTGTTGGACAAGCCGTCGGCCTGGAGAGACGGCGACACCTCGTCGGGGCGCGGGTAGGGACCAGACGCGCAGTCCGCGTAGACGCTGAGCAGGACGGCCTGCGCCTCGGCGATGTCGCCGATCCTCGACCGGGGGTCGCGCACCAGGCAGCCGGACAGGAGGTCGCGCAGCGGCCGCGGGAGATCACCGCGCAGCGTCGTCAGCGCATCCGTACCGTCGTGTCCCCACTTCCAGAGCCGGCGCCCGTGCAGCAGCTCGATCACCGTCAGCGCCCAGGACCACATGTCGCTGGCCCGGCCGATCCGGCCCTCCGGATCGACCTGTTCCGGGGAGCAGTACTGCGGTGTGAAGCCGCCGAGCGTCGCGTACGAAATCTCGTCGCCACCCTGCGGGGGCGCGGAGACGGACGCCTTCGCCTTGGCCGTGCCGAAGTCGGTCACCCTCGCCGTCTCGCCGTCGTACATGACGTTTGAGGGCTTGATGTCCTGATGCACCAGACCTGCCGCGTGCGCGTGGCCGATGCCGCGCAGCATCTGGATCGCGACGTCCAGGGCTCGCCGGAGGTTCCGGCACCGCCCGTCCCGGACCGCCGCGGTCAGGTCACCGCCCGCGACCCATTCGGCGAAGATCACCGGGTACGCGCCGACGCGCTGCACGTAGTTGCAGCCGACCACGTTCGGATGGGGATCGAGGTCGGTCCAGGCCTGCGCCTCCTGGGCGAGCAGATCGAGGATCCCGGGCGCCGAGGCCAGGTCGGGCCGCGGCGTCTTCACCGCGAGGTCGACGCCCCAGGCGAGGTGATGGGCGCGGTAGACGAACCCCGTGCCGCCGGTCTCGACGACCTCCTCGATGCGGAACGTGTCGAGGACGGTCTCCCCCGGCCGCCACCGGATGACCTGCCCCGCGTCCACGCCGAGGCCCTAGTCGACGAGCGCCACGTAGATCGGGCTACCCAGCAGCGTGCCGTCCGGGCCTGGCTTCTCGGCCAGTCGCTTCGCGACGAACTCGACCCGTTGCGCCGGCCCGGGGAGCGCGGCCCCGATCTGCGCCAACGACTCGTGGAAGCGCTCGTCGTCGAACTCGCCCGGGTCGGCTCGCAATTCCTGGAGCTTGCGGAACAGGTACGGCGGGACCGATCCGACCGGTTCGGCGTCACCTCCACCGACCACGTGCGACGCCGACCCGCCGAGGACGATGACCTGGTCGTCGAGCATCCCCGCGAAGACCACGATGCCGGCGGTGGGGAAGACCTGCCAGCGCATCTCCAGGCAGGCCTGGACGTAGGGGCGTTCCTCGTCCGCGGCGCCGATCTGGTCGGCGTCCTGCAGGTGCCGGATGACCTTCTCCAGCTTGTCGAGGTCGTGGCGCTCGGGCAGCACCGCCTTGCGGCTGTAGCGGACGATCTTCAGGTCCACGGCGAGCTCGGTCTCGTGCTGCGCGGAGGAGGCGACCTGTGCCGCCAGAAGTCCGATCTTGAGCTGCGACAGATAGAGGTAGTACTTGAGGCTCAAGATGCACTCCGGTTACGGGGAGACGTCCGAATCCCACCCTACGTGGCGCACGCTCGCGACGCTGACCCTTGATCGACGATGATCGCTGTCCGCGTGGGGCCGCGGAATTGGGGGCGGTTGTGGAGATGAGCTGCCCACGTGTCACCGGCGGCGTTTGTTGATGCTCGGAAGGCCGCCCGACACCGTGCCGATGCTACCGTCCGGGTCGCTCCGGTCGGGTTTCCGCATCGCCTCCACGAACCGCCGGCCCGACAGGTCGGAGGCGTTGAGGTTGGCCGCGATCCGGCCGGCCTGACGCCAACTCCGTAGGCAATCCAACGCCTTCTCATCGTCGGCGACGCCGGTCAGCGCACGGATAGCCGGCATCGCCCAAGACGGGTCGGCGAGCAGGAGTCGGGCGACATCCGCGGGGCTCAGCCGACGCGGCGGCGTGTCGTCCACCGGGACGAGGGAGGCATGGACCTCCTCATCCTCTAGCCACAGCCATACGGGCCTCCTGCCGTCGCCGGCCCGCAGCGCCGGGATCCCCCAGGGGCCGCGCCAGACCGGGTACTCACGCTTCACCGTGGCGCTGGGCGGCGGAGCGCCCTTGCCGCCGACTCGTCGCGGCGCCCGTTTCGGCACCTTGTGGCCTTCCATCTTGAACCGGGCGCCTCCTTGCACCAACGCGACCGCCTCCCCTGCTGAGCACGTTAGCCGAGCCACTGATCTCTAAGGCATCTGACGCGACTGCCTGCGGGATGACGGACCTGCTGCGCCAAGACCGAGCAGCGACATCCGGGAAAAGGGGCGTCAGCGATGGACGCGGCGGGAGCAGGGGCCGTCATGGTCGGCGCGGAGCAGGCACCGCCGGCCGCCGAGCATGAGCAGGTCGCAGAAGACCCGATGGCGTACGTTCTGGTCGTCCTCGGCCGACACGGTCGTCTCACCCGGGTCGGCCTGCGGCAGCACCCCGGTCCACCGTGCCACGACGCGGGCCAGGCGCTGCGCGGCGGGCAGGTCGGCAGCGGTCACCGGCAGATGAATGACCCAGCGCCCGGTCACCGGCGCTCGCCGTTCGCCAGCCGCGCCTGCTCGGACTGCCAGCGCCGCAGCGCCACCTTGATCCGCAGGGTTTCCCGGCGATGCCTGGTGATCTCGGCGTGGAGCGAGGCCATGTCGCCGGCGACCCGGCCGAGGTAGGCGTACACCACGTCGGGGTCGAGGCCGCGGCGCCCGAACCGGGCGGGCGGGAAGCGGCGCTCGCGCACCTGCCACGGCAGCAGCGAGGGGTACGCGGTCGTCCCGCTACCCCGCCCCAGTCGATCGCTACGGTTGCTCATCGGACTGTCCTCCTTGTTGTGGAAGGGGTGGGCTCGCCTGCCCGTCCCACGCCGGCGTGCCCACCCCGCCCTGACACCGCAGCTTCGTTCAGCGGTACGGCACCAGGGCTGCTCAACGGATCACCGATCGACAAGCACAGCGGCCGGGCCGAAGAGATCGCCACGCCGTCGCGCCGGTAGTCATCCTGTGACAGTGCGCAGTGGACGCGCAACGTTCCAAGGGCGCATTTCTGGGGTGTGCATTGACTTATTTCGTGGAAACGAGTAAACGTTGCAGAGCTACGTCACTCGTTGTTGCCGGATGGAACCAGGGAGTGCCCGAATGGCGGAAGACATCGGCTCGACCGTGCCGCGCCGACAGCTCGGCCGGCTGCTACGCCAGTTCCGCAACGAGGCCGGCGTGACTCTCGACGCCGCCGCCGAGGCGCTGGAGTACAGCCGGCAGAAGATCTGGCGCATCGAGTGCGGCCTCGGGCCGGTGCGGGTGCTGGACGTCAAGGCGATGTGCGAGCTGTACGGCGTGTCCGCGGAGATGACCGACGCAATGCGAGGGCTCGCGGCCGAGACGAAGTCGAAGGGATGGTGGCACGCGTACGGGGACGCGGTGCCGAGCTGGTTCGAGCTGTACGTGGGGTTGGAGTCCGCCGCTGCCCACCTACGCCGCTACGACGAATCCTTGATCCCCGGTCTACTCCAAACTCGGGAGTACGCGCTCGGGCTCTTTCATCCGGGCAGCCGGCTGAGCACGGAGGAGCGGGAACGTGCCGTCGAGGTGCGCATGCAGCGACAAGCCCTGCTGACCCGCCGCCTTCCAACGCCCCCGCGACTGGAGGCCGTCCTCTCGGAGGCAGTGCTCCGGCGGCCGGTTAGCGGCATGTCTGTCATGGTCGACCAGCTCAGCCACCTGCTAGGAACCGCCGAACTGCCGAACGTGTCGGTACGCGTGGTGCCGCTTTCCGCCGGGCCGCATCCCGGCGCGGTGGCCGGGTCCTTCGTCATCCTCGACTTCCCCGCCACGAAAGGCGGACGAGCGGCGCCCGAGCCCTCCGTCGTCTACAGCGAGTCACTCACCGGCGCTCTCTACCTGGACAAGCCCGACGAGCTGGCAGCCTACGAGAACACCTGGAAGGGCGTAGATGCTCTCGCATTCGGTGAGGCAGAATCGAGAGACATGATCAAGAGGATCATCGGGGAGATGCGGCATGACTGATCTGACCGGCGCTCGTTGGCGCAAGAGCACCCGTAGCGGCGACAACGGTGGCGACTGCGTCGAGGTATTGACCGACCTTCCCGATACCGTCGCCGTACGAGACTCCAAGGACGCTCTTGGGCCCGTTCTGACCTTCAGTGCCGAGTCTTGGTCTGCTTTCGTCCTGAATATCGGGAAGGGTCACTCGGTCCCCAGTTCACCAGGTCGAGCGAGCCGGTAACGCCCCCTCTCGTCCCGTACAAGATCCGCGTACCGGCGCGCGTGGTGCCCCGGAGCATTGACGCACATACGGGAGATCACATGCGTGCGAACCGTGCTCTCCGCATAAGCGGTACCTCTCGCGAGCAGCAGCCGAACGACCTCCTCGGGCGTGAACGTCCCGTCGGAACTCCGCGCAGCCAGGTCCTTCGCTGCCTGCAGAACTTCATCTCGACATGTCGATCGTCTGCCAGGCGCCACCATCCCAGCCATGCCCTTTGCCATCGTCAGCCCTGCCTGGGAACACCTGAGCCTTGAGTCTTCGCTGCGACCGCCTGTGGCGTTCCCCTCCTACCGCCGCTCTTCCATGACACCTTGCTGTAGGTATCCCAGCGTTCGTCGAGTTCATCGGACACAGCCCGTCCGTCGGGTACGACAGCGAAGTCGCACCCGATCGCCTTCATCTGCATCCAGATGGCGTTGACGATGTCGGCGTACTGGTCTGGATCGACATCGAGCTCAACCGTGATCTTGCGCATTGAATTGCTCCCTCCGATCAGCCCTCAGGGCAGCCTCTTCCAGCCGGTCCAAGTGGGTCAACAGCGCCTCCACCTCGGAGGCGGAGGCGGACCCGGATCCGTGCAACCGAGTGATGTCCCGCCACAGGTTCTGCAGTCCGAGTCGGGCCTGAGCGAAGTCACCGACGCTGGCGGCGAGCATCGCAACCTGCTGACGTAGTGGGAACAACTCGGCTTGGTCTGGTCCCATCGCCTGCTGTTCCTCGGCCAACAGAGCTCTCAATTCCGCCAGGGCTGCGGCCGCCTCGCCCAGCTCCGCCTGGCAGACCGCCGCCTGCTGCCGGCACTGCCAGATCAGCTCCTGATCCGGGGCGGGCCGCTGGGCCAGGTCAACGATGAGCTGTTGAAACTCGGGCAGTGCCTGCCGGAAAGCCCCGGCGAGGACGTGGAGGTTGGCGAGGTTGAGCCGCAGCTCCAGGATCCGCGGCTGCTTGGCCTCATGCCCCTTTCTCAGCGGCCGAATGGCCGTCTCGATCAGTTCAGCTGCCTGGGTGAACCGCTCCTCCTCGGCAAGCGCCCACGCGCGCTCCTCAACCTCGGCCAACTCGTCGAGCGACGGCGGCTCGACGACGTCCACCGCGGCGCGAGGCCGCGCGATGTCGACACGCGTGGATGGCAGCGGCGTCCGGGGCGGGAGCGGGCCAAACGGATACCGGTACGGCATGGTGGGGTCGACCCGCTGCCCACCGGCTACCGCCATCGCGAGGTCCGCGGCCCGCTCTGGCTCGACGGCGCCGAACGGGGCCAGGATCTCGTACACCTCGGCGGCCGAACCGGGACGGTGCTGAGGGTCCTTGGCGAGCAACCCGAAGACGAGTTGCACGAGGGCGTCCGGCACACCGGCGCGGTGCGCCAACACCGACGGCACCTGGTCGTTCATGTGCCGGTGCAGCATGCCGAGCGGATTGTCGGCCCGGTACGGCGGCTTGCCGGTGAGCAGTTCGAAGAGGACGCAGCCGAGGGCGTACAGGTCGGCGCGAGGGCCGACCGCGCTGTTGAGCGCCTGCTCCGGGGCCATGTAGGTGGGTGTGCCGAGGGTACTGCCGGTGGTGGTCAGCCGCGGCACGTCGGCCCCCAGGAGCGCCGCGACGCCGAAGTCGAGCACCTTCACCGCGCCGGCCGGGGTGACCATGACGTTCTGCGGTTTGAGGTCGCGATGGACGAGGGAGGCGGCGTGCGCAGCGGCGAGGACCGAACAGATCTGCGCGCCGATCGCGGCGGCCCACGGAACGGCGAGCCAGCCGCGCTCGGCGATCAGCTCAGACAGAAGCACACCGGGCACGAGTTGCATGACGAGGTAGAGGTCGTCGCCGTGGTGACCGACATCGTGGACGCTCGGCACGCCGGGGTGGTCAAGGCGGGCGGTGACGCGCGCCTCGCGGATGAAACGCTCGATGGCGGTGTCGCGCTCGCTCTCGGACATGGCGAGCTTACGGAGGAACTTGATGGCGACCGGCCGGTCCAGCTTCTCGTCGAAGCCCGCCCACACCTCGCCCATGCCGCCATGACCGAGCGGATACGTCAGTTCGTATCGATCCGCGACTCGTTCCTGCGCGTGCATCCGTCTCCCCCGGCAGCCCTGTCAGACGACACCGACGAGTCGTCGGCTAGTACCGCTCCCCATAGATGTCGAGCAACTCCTGATAAGCCTCCCGGACCGCGTCGTCCGCACCGGGATCGTGCGCCGCGTTCTCGGCCGCCACGGCAGCGAGTTCGAGCGCGTTACGCAGCCGGGTCAGTTCCGCCTCCGTCTCGTCCCACAGCGTTGTCACGCGCTGCCGCTGTTCGGTGAGCGCCCTCCCCACGCTGCTCGTCGAGTCCTCCGCCGGGCTAGGCTGCCGGCGCCCTATCTGAGTACGCAACTGCTGCCGGCGGCTGAGCACATCGCTCGCCTCCCATAGCGCCTGCGCCAGGATCTGCCCGCCCTCTGCCGCATCCATCACACGGCCCACCTCGGGCAGCGCCCGTCCGGCTCGCTCCGCCAACTGCACCAGGTCGAGGAAGTCTTCCCGGTCCTCGGCCTCGGTCAGGGTGTGGTGCAGGGCCGGAAAGGCCGCCTGGTCGGGCGCCTCGATCTGAGGTGGCGGCTTCGTCGCCGTGATGCCGGCGAGCCCGAGGCCCAGCAGGAGCGCGACCAGAAACAGAATGACCAGCAGTGGCGCACCGGAGAAGCAGAGCACCGCGGAGACGAGCACCGCGATAGTGCAGAGCACGACGACGCCGGGAACCTTAGACGGTTCCGGGGCGGTTGGGACCGCCCGCAGGTCGGTGATGCTGCCCCACTTGTGCCGACGTGGCGAGCGCGTCACTTTCAGCGGGGTGAGCGCAGTCATGACCCGGGACTCGTCCACGGCGATCCAGAGGTGGAAGGTGGGCTCGGACGGGGACAACCGTCCTCCTCTCGGCGAGGTGCGAAGGCTCAGGCGATGCCCTTGCGGCGGCGGATCATCTGGTACGCCTGCCGGCGTGCGAACTGGTTGAGCTGCGACCGCAGGCTCTCGTCGTCGAGGTAGCGCTGCATCAGCTTGCCGTTGTCGTCGTGACGGGACAGGATCACGTCCTCGATCCGCTTGTCGCAGACGACGCCGAAGTTGCTCTCGTCGTTGACGAGCGCGGCGGCTTCCAGCGTGCCGTCCTCGGCCAGGGCGACAATCTGCTGCTCGACCCAAACCTTGTCCGCCTCGCCCAGGCCGATGCCGAACCGGTCGTTGAACACGTCGATAAGTTCCGAGAGCGCGACCTTCTCCGGGTCGTGTTGCGAGCCGACACCACCGCCGACGAAGCCGGGCAGCTTCTGTTCCCCTTCGGGGGTCAGCGAGGCGTCGTGCTCACCGGTCTTGCTGACCCGCAGGTGGGTCAGCTGCACCTCGCCGATGTCGACGGACGGGTCCTGCCGTCGCGGGAGCCGGTTGAGCAGCGCCCGTCCGTACAGGTAGAGCCGCTCCAGGTCCTCGTCGTGGTAGGGCACCACCTGGCTGAGGAACGCGTACATCCGGGTGTAGTCGCGCAGCGCGGACCGGAAGCCGTCCGCGGCCTCCGGGTCGTCGGCGGCCAGGGCGTTGAAGCGCTGGACGGCCGGCTCGGTGAAGCGGTAGAGGGCGGCGTGGGCCCGCTGGAGACCGGTCTCCGTGGTCGCCTTCCGCTCCGCCGCCAGCAGTGCCTCGGCGTACGCCTGCATTTCCGAGTCGGCGAGGACCGGGTAGCCCGTGACGGCGTTCTGCGCGGTGTAGAGCAGGTTCGGGTCGGTGGGCGTGGTGGCGGCGGTTTCGAAGTACGGCTTGAACTGCTCGGCGATGTCGCCGGCCTCGTTGACGAAGTCGAGAACGAACACGTCACCCTGGCTCTTGAGCGGATGGGTGCGGTTGAGCCGCGACAGGGTCTGCACCGCGGCGACGTTCTTGAGCAGCTTGTCGACGTACATGGTGGTGAGCAGCGGCTGGTCGAAGCCGGTCTGGTACTTCTCGGCGACGACCAGGATCTTGTACTCGGTGTCCTGCTTGGCCTTCGGCGTACCGGCGTGCTTGTCGTCGGCGGCGGTGTAGCCGAACTTGCCGGGGAGCTCACCCTCGCCGAAGCCGTTGATCCGCGCCTCGGTGTGCTCGACGCCGTCGACCTCCAGGTCGCCGGAGAACGCCACGAGGGAGTCGCAGCCGACGTAGCCCTGCATCTCGACGTACTTCTTGATGGCGGTGTGCAGACGGACGGCGGCCTCGCGGGAGCCGGTGACCACCATGGCCTTGGCGCGCCCGCCGAGGCGCGGCGCGGTGTGCTTGCGGAAGTGCTCGACGATGATCTCCGCCTTCTGGGCCTGCATGGTGGGGTGCAGGCTGGCGAAGCGGGCGAGCTGGGCGCCGGCCTTCTTCGGGTCGACCTCCGGGTCGTCGGGGTTGGCGTTGGCGAGCTTCCAGTACGACTTGTAGGTCAGGTAGTTGCGCAGCACGTCGAGGATGAACCCCTCGTCGATGGCCTGCCGCATCGAGTACGTGTGGAACGGTTGCGGGTTGCCGGTGACCGGGTGCGGCGTGCCGAACAGTTCGAGCGTCTTCGGCTTCGGGGTGGCGGTGAACGCGAAGTACGACAGCGTCTCGTGCCGGCCGCGGGCCAACGCCGACGCCGTGAGCAGGTCTCCCGACTCGTCGACGTCGTCGCTGCCGAGCTTGAGCAGCACCTTCTTCAGCGCGGCAGCCGAGTCGCCGGACTGCGACGAGTGCGCTTCGTCGACGATGACCGCGAACCGCTTCCCCTTGAGGCCCTGCACCTGGTTGAGCACGTAGGGGAACTTCTGCATCGTGGTGATGACGACCTTGGCCGTCTCACCTTGAAGCGCGGCGGCGAGCTGCGCGGAGTCCTTGTCGATCCGTTGCACCACGCCGGGCACGTGCTCGAACTGGAAGACGGTGTCCTGCAACTGCCGGTCGAGGACGACCCGGTCCGTGATGATGATGACCTTGTCGAAGACCGGCACGTTGGGGCGCAGCCCGTCCCTAGTGATGTCGGGCGCGGTGTGCAGGCTGGACAGCCGGTGCGCCAACCAGGCGATGGTGTTCGACTTCCCGGACCCGGCCGAGTGCATGACCAGGTAGTTGTGACCCGACCCGTGGCGGGCCGCGTGGTCGGTGAGCTGGATGACCGCGTGCCACTGGTGGTAGCGCGGGAAGATCAGCGCCTTGGACTCCTTGTCGTAATGTAGGAATCGCCGGACGAGGTCCATGAACACGTCCGGGTGCCAGATCTGCTCCCACAGGTAGGAGCTGCGGTAACCCTTGTCCGTGGCCGGCGGGTTGCCGGCGCCACCGGACACGCCGGGCCCGTTCGATCCGGTGTTGAACGGCAGGAACCGGGTCTTCTCCCCCGCGAGCTTCGTCGTGACGAAGACCAGGTCGGGGTCGACGGCGAAGTGCACGAGGGTACGCCCGGCGAAGATCAGTTCCTTCGGGTCGCGGGTCTTGCGGTACTGCTCCTTGGCGTCCTCGACGGTCTGGCCGGTGAGCGGGTTCTTCAGCTCGGCAGTGGCGAGAGGGATGCCGTTGACGAAGAGGACCAGGTCGAGGGTGTTGTTGTTGCTGGTCGAGTACGCGAGCTGGCGGGTGACGGTGAGGCGATTGGCGCGGTAGAGCTTGAGCGCGTCGTCAGTGATGGCGTGGGCGGGCTTGAAGTAGGCAAGCCGGATGAGCACGCCCTTGTCCTTGACGCCTCGTCGGAGGACATCGAGTGGCCCGCGCTCGTCGATCTGCTTGGCCAGGTGCTGGATGAACTGCCGCTGCGCCACGTCCGGATCGTTCCCGTGATACGCAAGCAGCTTCGCCCACTCGTCCACCTGGGTCGCACCGACGAAGGCGAACAACTCAGCAGCGTCCAGCCCGACTTGCCAGTCGTAGTTGCTGGATGCTACACGCATCCACCCCGAGCCAAGCAGCGCCCCCTGAATAGCTGCCTCAAACGACTGCTCCTGATGTACAAAATTCATACGACCGTCCCCCGCGCTGCCGTCACGTCGATCTGTCCCACGACCGCTGCCGTTATTAGCGCCCGCTTCCGCTCGACCAACAGTGACCGCCCTCGAAGCATAAGCTGATTAAGCCCTGTTAGATAATCCTCAGCCTTATCAAGCTCCTCTGCCCATGCGCGCTGATTGGTCAAATCCGGCACCACAATAGGCACCTTCCGCAGGTCTGCGATATTGACCCCAGTCACAGCAGACCCTGTGATCCGAATCCGCAGCCAATCCTGCGCCCGTCGAGTGCTCAGCGCATGGCGAATGTAGGAACCGAGGGCAACCTTGGAGTCAAGAGAAATTCGCGCGGCATCGCGGGTTACGTTCAGAACCGCAGCGCCGCGGGGAACAATCTGAACACGACCAACGCTCCCACGAATAGCCATTACCAGGTCACCCTCGCGGAGGCGCGACCTCTTGAATTCAGCTTCGATTGCGGGATCAGCACGCCGCAGTCGCGCCAAAGAAATAGGACCACGCATAATGTCGCCCGCCTCTATGAGAGGAACCCCCTCTTCGAGTCGGGGCCCGGGCATCAAGACACCATAGTTTACTGGTCGCGCTTGATCAATGAAGTTAAGGAGTGGCGGACGGAGTCTGCCGCTGTCACCTTCCACCACGGATTCCCGAAATTCTTCGAACCGTTCAACCTCAAGCTCGATTTGCCGTTGACGGAGGGCGATGACCCGGTCCAGTCGGGCGAGTTGCTCGTCCAGGAAGTTCGCGATGCGCCTCTGCTCCTCAAGAGACGGCAACAGGATCCGGTATTCCCCCAGCGCGTCCCACGACGTCCGAGGCATCTTTGCCCCGTAGGAAGTTGTATTCGCCCAGTCTAACCAGGGAGCGGACAGGGTTACGTAGAGGAGGAACCGCGCGTCAACCTCTCGCCCAGGGCGCAACACGAGCATTTCACCCGTCGCCGTACCGGGCACCGACGCCAGGTACGACTTGGCAAGGTATGGCCGGAGCTTGCTGAAAAGCACATCACCGGGCTGATGCAGAACACTGTCCTCTGCCGCCTTGAGGGGCGACCCAGAAACAAGAAGAGTGCCCGTTCCGGGCGAAACATCCTCCAGCCCGATAAACGGCTTCGGGGTACCGTCCGACTTCTCCACGCAGTTCCGGACGACGGCCTTCAGTCGGACAGATTTCACCGTGCAACCTCACCCAACAGCGCCTGAATTTCCGCCTCAAGCGACCTGATCTCGGCGTCGATCTCCGCGAGAGGACGCGGGGGCGTGTAGACGTAGAAGTGACGGGTGAATGGAATCTCGTACCCGACCTTGGTCCTGGGCTCGTCGATCCAGGCGTCGGGGACGTGAGGCATAACTTCGCTCTTGAGGTAGTCGTGGATGTCCTCGTCCAGCGGCACGTTTTCGTTGTCCCGCAGGTCGGGGTCCGGCAGCGGGTTGCCCTTGCGGTCGGTCTGCACCTCGCCCTCCGGGTCACTGACCGAGAACGCCTCCCACACCGCCTTCTCCACCGCCGCTGGCAGCTTGCCCAGCCCGTTCAGCTTCATCGCGAAATCGGCCCGCGTCGCGGACGATGTACCGATCAGCGACTTCGCCGCCGCCAGCAGCGACTCCCGCTCCGCGTACTTGAGGACCGCCTTCGCCTCCGCGAGCAGCGCAACCGTCTCCTCGGTGACCTCAAAGCGCAGCCGCAGCGGCCGCTCGACGGTGATCCGCTGGTAGCCGAAGTCGGTGGTCTTGAAAACTTTCACCTTGGCGTGCTGCGGGTGCTCGGGGTCGTCCGCGATGGACAGTGCGTTCACGTACGCCCGGGTCAGCTCGGCGATGTGCTCATCGGTGAGCATCTTGCGCTTGTCGCCGAGGCTCTTGCGCATCTTGGTCCAGTAGTCGCGGCCGTCGAGCAGCACGACCTTCCGACGACGAGCCTGCTCCTTGCGGTTGGTGAGGATCCAGAAGTACGTGGAGATGCCGGTGTTGTAGAAGAGCTGATCGGGCAGCGCGACGATGCCCTCCAGGAGGTCGTTCTCCAGGATCCAGCGGCGGATCTCCGACTCCCCCGACCCGGCGGCGCCGGTGAACAACGGCGAGCCGTTGAAGACGATAGCGAGGCGGCTGCCGCCGTCCTCGGGGCGCTTCATCTTCGAGATCATGTGCTGGAGGAAGAGCAGCGAGCCGTCGTTGATCCGGGGCAGTCCGGCGCCGAAGCGGCCGGCATGTCCCCGGGCCGCCTCGTCCTTGACGAACTTCTCGACCTTCTTCCACTCCACGCCGAACGGCGGGTTGGCGAGCATGTAGTCGAACCGCTCGCCCTCGTGGCCGTCCTGGTTGAACGAGTTCCCGAAGGCGATCTTCGTCGGGTCGCCGCCCTTGAGCGACATGTCGGAGCGGCAGATCGCGTACGTCTCGCCGTTGAGCTCCTGCCCGTACACCTCGACGGTGGCGTGCGGGTTGTGAGCCTGAATGTGCTCCTGGGCCTCGGTGAGCATGCCGCCGGTGCCGCACGCCGGGTCGTAGATCTTCCGGACAATGCCGGGGGTGACGAGGTCGTCCTCGTCGGGAGCCAGCAGCAGGTTGACCATCAGCCGGATGACCTCGCGCGGGGTGAAGTGCTCACCGGCGGTCTCGTTGCTGATTTCCGAGAAGCGGCGGATCAACTCCTCGAAGACGTAGCCCATCTGGTGGTTGGACACGACGTCCGGGTGCAGGTCGATGTCGGCGAACTTAGCGACCACCTGGTAGAGCAGGCCGGCCTCGGCGAGGCGGCTGATCTGGGCGTCGAAGCCGTACTTGTCCAGCACGTCGACAGCGCCCGGCGAGAACCCGCCGATGTAGGCGCGCAGGTTGAGCGCGACGTGGTCCTGGTCGCCAAGCAGCTTGCGGAAAGACATCTCACTGGTGTTGTAGAACGACAGCCCGGCTGCCCTCCGCAGCACCGGGTCCATGTTCTGCACGCCGGCGTCCTTGAGCTGCTGGTGCCGGGCGAGCACCGCGTCCTTCGTCGGCTCCAGCACGCAGTCCAGCCGTCGCAACACTGTCAACGGGAGGATCACTCGTCCGTACTCGGACTGCTTGTAGTCGCCGCGGAGCAGGTCGGCCACGGACCAGATGAAGTTGGCCAACTCTTGGTGCTTGGTGCTCACCAGTTTCCTTTCGATTGCCTTAAGACAAGCAGTATCACTGCCGTCCTGCATCGTTGTAGTCGCCCACTCGGCCGAAACGATCAACCGAGCGTCAGCGTGTCGTTTCAGGCGGAGGATGCACGGCGGGCCACCGGCCCGCAGGCTTCCGCATCTGTCACCGAAGCGCCGCCCCCGCGTCGGATATCTGACGGAAGGAATGTCCGCCGGGGAATCACCCTGGCCCACCCGTGGGGCAGACCGCGCCGCGGGCCAACCCGTCGGCGGTTAGCTGCACCAGCTCCGCCCCGAGCATCGCCGCCTGCCGCAGTGCCGACTCGAACGCGTGCAGCCGCCGGAACGCCTCCCCGTACCGCCCCTGCTCCTCCCGCGACACCCGCCGCACCTGCGCCCGCCGCACGTCGAACCGCAGCGTCCCCGACAAACTCGACGCCTGCCGCTCATTCGTCGACGTCCGCAACTGCCCGGCCAGGAACCACGAATCCAGCGCCGCCGGATTCGGCCGCAGCAGATACAGGTTGCGCCCCAACAGCGCACCCTCCGCCGTCACCACCTGCGCGACGAGCTGCCGCGCGATCATCGGCACCACCACGTCCCCTGCGGCCAGGGCGATCTCCTGCCCGAGCCGCCCGTCATCCCGCCCTGAGGGCTCACCGCCGCCCAGCACGTCCGGCACGGTCAGCACCGGCCGGCCGTCACCGGCAAGCTCACCCTCGTCGCCGGAAGCACCCCGGATCGGCCCGAGGAGCTGCAACGCGCCGGCCCGAACCAGTTCACCGACCGTGAGGAACTCCCCCTGGCCCTCGTCGGCTACGAGCGTGACCTGCGGCATCAGCGTGGGCAGGTCGGCGACGACGGCGGCGAGGCGCTCGCGTGTGCGTACCAGATGTTCGCCTGTCGCCTCGCCCGCGACGGCGGGCTGACGACGCGCGGGGGTGAGGTCGATCTCCTCGTCGAGCAGTTCGATGACCGGGACGGCGCGGGCGTAGCCGGGCTCGTCGATCTCGCCGTCGTTGGCGAAGAACCGCCAGGTGTCGAGGATCCGGGTGTGGTCGCCGGTGGCGGCGTCGACGAGCAGCGTCCGCGCCGGTGGCGGCGCGTCGGCCGGTGGGCGGCGCAGCACCCACAGGTGCAGGGGTACGCCGTGCGGCGCGGCCGCCCCCGGCGGCAGCGCGATGACGGCGCGTAGCACGCCGCGGCGCAGCAGTTCGGCGCGGATGCGGCGGCCGGGGCGTCGGCCGGCCACGGCGGGCGGCATGAGGAGTACGGCGTGGCCGCCCGGTCGCAGGTGGGCGAGCGCGTGCTGGACCCAGGCCAGCTCCGGTTCGGTACGTGGGGTGGTGCCGACGATCCAGCGGGGGTCGTGGCCGAGTTCCTCGTCGCCCCAGTTGCTGGCGCCGAAGGGTGGGTGGCAGACGACCGCGTCGAATGTGCGTCCGGAGTAGTCGTCGGCGCGCAGCGAATCGCCGGTGGTCACCTCGCCCGGTACGTCGCGCAGCGCCAGCCACAGTCCGGCCATCCGGGCGAGATCGGGATCGAGTTCCTGTCCGTACGCGGAGGTGCAGCCGGCGCGGACGGCGGCGCGCAGTGTGGCGCCGGTGCCGGCGGCGGGGTCGAGGACGGAGCCGCCGGCTACGGCGGCGAGCCCGGCCATCAGGTCGGCGATGTCGTCAGGGGTGGCGTGCGGGCGAGCCGGTCCGGGGGCGGAGAAGCGTTGCCAGAGCGCGTCGAAGGCGCCCTGCGGTCCGAGTTCGTCGGCGAGCGCGTCGATGTCCGGTGCCAGCGCCTTCAGCTGCGGGTCCGCCGGGCGGGTGGGGCGTTGGCCGCGTTGCCGGGTGAGAAGCCGGGCGCCGACGGCGGCGAGCCCGGCGGCCGGTGAGGTGCCGGCTGCGGCGAGGTGTCGCCAGAGCCGGTCGGCGGTGGTGAGTTCCGGGAGTTTGCCCTGGGCGTGCAGCCAGCGCTCGACCTGGGCGAGGTCGAACTCGGGACTGGTGGCGCTGCCGCCGACCGGCTCGGGGAAGTCCCCGTGTCGTTTGCGCCAGTTGCTGACGGCGGCCCGGCCGACACCGGCGAGCCGGGCGATCTCCGCTGCGGTGATTGTCGGTGTCTCCTGCACGTTCGGAGTGTGTCACACCTGTCAAGCATCATGCTTGTTGACAGCGTTCACATATGATGCTCTTATTGACGCCGCCACGTTCACAGCAGGAGGACAACGATGCGCAAGACCACCACGCTCGCCCTGATCGCCGGCGCCCTCGTCGCCCTGGGCTGCGGTGCTGGCACCACCGACGACGCCACCGGCAGCAAGGCGGACGCCGGCACCGAGGTGGCCGCCGGCGACACCGACGGCGGCAAGGCGGACGCCGGCAAGAGCGGCGACAAGCCGAAGACCGCGAAGATCGGCCAGCCGGCCCGCGACGGCAAGTTCGAGTTCACCGTCAAGTCCGCCAAGTGCGGCGTCAGCAAGGTCGGCACGTCGACGTTCGGCGCCAAGGCCCAGGGCCAGTTCTGCCTGGTCACGCTCAACGTGAAGAACATCGGCAAGGAGTCGCAGATGTTCGACGGCAGCAGCCAGAAGGCGTACGCGGCCAACGGCACCGAGTACTCCGCCGACGGTTCGGCCGCCATCTACGCCAACAAGAACGCCGAGACGTTCCTCAACGACATCAACCCCGGCAACCAGGTCACCGGCGTGGTCGTCTTCGACATCCCGAAGAACGTCAAGCTCGCCAAGCTCGAGCTGCACGACTCGCCGTTCTCCGGCGGCGTCACCGTCTCCCTGAGCTGAGCTGAGCTGACCTGCGCCGGCCGGGGCGGGATCCGCGAACCCCGCCCCGGCGCTATCCCACCGCACCACCGCCAGCCCGATTCTCTACGCGAGGAGATCGACATGCGCAGTGCGAACAACCCGGACGACGGCCGCGACCGCCAGTCGCCGCCCGGCACCTACCCGACGACTGTCTACCGGCTCACCGTTCCGGCCACGGACGACGGCCTATGCGCCGCGCTCAACCTGGGCTACCTGCGGCGGCACGGCTTCGAGCCCACCCCGCATCGCGTCCTCGACGCACCGGCGCTGCTGGTGCACGGCAGCGCGCCCCGCGACCGGGCCGAGTGGTGCGGTGTCCTGTCCGGCCTGGTCGGCACCGACGTGACCATCGGCTACAGCAGCGGCGGCGGCGCCCTGCTGCTGGCGGTGGACGACCGGGCATACGCCCTGACCTTCGGCACCCTGGGCCGGTTCATGATCGAGCCGGAGAAGACAGACCCGACGTTCGGCGTCTCCTTCGCCGTGCGGACGCTTCAGCCCGCTGACATCCGCCAGGTTCGCCGCCGGGTGGTGGGTGCCAGCGGCCGGGTGGACCGCAGCATGGTTCCGGGTGGCCAGCCCATCTGGAGGTACGGCATCGACAAGTGGGGGGAGATCGTCGGCCAGGTGTCCGGCCGCGTCGACAACCCGAACCTGACCGCGTGCCAAGGTGCGCGCGCTGCGGTGAGGGTCGAAGGCAGCGACGCGCTGCGCATCCCTCTCGGCGTCTCCCCCGAGCGGCTGCTCGCCGATCTGCGGGAGATCGACCGGGTGTGCCGGCAGGAGTCGCCGCTCGCCGACCTGGAGTTCATCGAGCAGATCCGGCCGCTGCGCCCCAACGACTCTCGGCACCCGGCGCTGGTCGAGGTTCTCGACCGGCGGCTGGGCCTGCCCGACCCTCCGGATCTCGGCGTGGCGGTGCCGGGCAGCCTGGTGGCCGACGTCGAGCACGTCGGTTCGTACCGGGTCCGCGTGCCCCGGTCCGGGCGACGCCCGATCCTGACCACGGACCTGGACCTGTCGACCGTCCTGTCGCACACCGTCCACGCCCTCGACGGTGACCGGTGGACCGGGCTGCGCAATGGCACGCTGACGCTCTACGCCGACGCCGCCGGTACCGAGGAGATGGCATCGACGCCGGTGTCCCGGTGGATCACCGCCGAGGTCGCCGTCGGCGGCAGCCACATGCTGCTGCACGAGGGGCAGTGGTACGAGATCGGCGACCGCCACCGCGAGTTCCTGCGCCAGGAGGTGACCCGCATCCTGAACCGGCCGGCCAGCGTCGTGTTGCCGCCGTGGACAGAGGAGCTGGCGAACGAGGACTGCTACAACCGCGAGGCAGCAAAGAAGCACCCGGGCCTGGTGCTGCTGGACAAGAAGCTCCTCCGCACCCGGCAGCATCCCCGGGGGATCGAGGCGTGCGACCTGCTCGGACCGAACGGTGAGCTGATCCACGTCAAGCGGGCATCGGGCAGCTCGCCGCTCAGTCACCTCTTCGCGCAGGGCGTCACGTCGTTCGACGCGTTGCGCTACGACAAGCAGGCGCGTAACCGATTCCGCGACCTGGTGCGCGCGCAGCCGGGCGGGCCGGACCTGCCCGAGGACTTCCGCCCGCGCACCGTGGTCTACGCCATCGCCCTGAGTGCCGGCCGCACCGTCACCGCGGAATCGCTGTTCACGTTCGCGCAGGTCGCGCTCTACCAGGCGGTGAAGACGCTGCGCACGGAGGGCGTCGACGTCGAGGTCGTCGCCATCCCACCCGCCTGACCGGCACCGCTTCCGGATCCGACCGCCCGGCGCACCGCGCACCCTCCGGGCCGGTCACCCCTGCCTGCCGCCGCGCCATCGACCACCCAGGAGGAACGATGCGACCCGACGAGTTCCGCCACGCCCTGAGCCTGCTCCCCGCTGCCCTGCACGAGCGCGCGCTTCCGCTTCGCCGGTGCGTCGTCCACATCGCCTGCCCGCCGTGCCGGCGCGTCGGCGACGCGGTCACACTCGCGCTCGCCGCGGCTCACTACGGCCGGCTCACCTCGGCCGGGCAACTCCTCGACAACGCCGTCCGGCTCGCCGAGGAACACGGCACAATCCGTCCCCCGCAACCCGATCCGTCACCCGGCCACGGCCTGCCCGTCCAGTGGACGGCGGTGCCCGCGCCGGTCGTCGCCAGGACTGGCGCCAGGCGGCGGCGCCGCACGGGTGGCATCGCGTACGCGACCGGACGGTGGACCCGCCGGGTCACCAGTCGCGGGCCCAGTCCGGCGGCGGTACGACGGCGAGCTGCGGCTCCCCGCTGATCGGTTCGAGCGCGTGCACAATCCGCAGGTCCCCGTCGGCGGCGGTGTCGGAGTCGGTCAGCACCCGGCCGCTGCTGCCGTCGGTGCTGACCAGCAGCCACCGGTCGGGGTGGATGCTGCCGTCGTCGACGAGCGCCCGTACGCCGAACTCGCGGGCGAGGGTGACCGCGAGATCACGCTCGCCGTGGTCGGTGGCGGCGGCCAGTTCGGTGTCGCCGGTGAGGATCCAGCCGAATCCCTCGTCCGCGTCGGGCGGGGTGAGCATCGCCACCGGGCGCGGGTCGTCGACGGCGCGGTCCTCGACCCGACCGACGTACACGCTCTCCGGCGCGACGCCGTACTCCGTCAGCAGGAACCGGCGGAGGGCGTCCGCCGGCAGCTCGGCCTCGAAGTGGATCCGATATCGCACCCCTGCCCCTCTCCGAAGCCGAGCCCGATCCGTCACAGTGTCTTGCCTCGGCGGCCCGCCGGGGAGTTGGCTGTCGAGTATGGCCCGCATTGCGTACCACGACGCTGACGCCGAGGCGTTCGCCGAGACCCGGCACCTCACCGACGACGGTCTCACGGCCTGGCGGGCCGCCGTCGCCCGGCATCTCACCCCGCGCTCCGGGATGCGACTGCTCGACCTGGGTGCCGGGACGGGTAGCTGGGCACGCGCGTTCATCGACTGGTTTCCCGGCGTCGAGGTGGTCGCCGTCGAGCCGTCGGCGGCGATGCGCGCCCGCTGTGTGTTCGCGCCGCTCGTCGCAGGCGACGCCGGGCACCTCCCTCTGGCCGGCGGCAGTGTCGACGGCGCCTGGCTGTCCACGGTCATCCACCACGTGCCCGACCTGGCCGCGACGGCACGCGAGCTGCGCCGGGTGCTGCGTCCCGGCGCCCCGGTGCTCATCCGGTCCGCGTTCGCCGGTAGGCACGAGGCGATCACGCTGTTCGACTACTTCCCGGAGGCGGTCCGCGTGCTGGACACGTACCCGAGCATCGCCGACGTCGGGGCCGCCTTCGCCGCCGCCGGCTTCGCCACCGCGGCGGTCGAGGCGGTCCCGCAGGTCACCGCACCCTCGCTGCGGGAGGCGGCGGCCGGCCTGCGCCGGGAGGCGCACACGCCGCTTCAGCTCATCACCGATGCGGAGTACGCCGCCGGCATCCAGCGGCTACGCGAGGCAGCAAGGACGGTCGACGGTCCGGTCGTCGACGCCCTCGATCTGCTCGTGCTGCGCTGAAACACGCGGTTAGGGTGGAGCGATGGATCATCGTCAGTGGACGGTCGTCGGCGCGCCGTCGAGCGCCGGCGCGCACACCCCGGG
>NZ_JAGPXV010000169.1:0-9699 GCF_018070405.1 Micromonospora sp. D75 | reverse complement strand
GTACGGGACCTCGCGGTCGCGCTGAACGAGCTGGCAGCCACCGCGCGGGAGGGCCGCACCCGTCCCGCCGACCTGGCCGGCGGCACCGTCACCATCACCAACATCGGGGTGTTCGGAGTGGACGCGGGCACCCCGATCCTCAACCCCGGTGAGGCGGCGATCCTCTGCCTCGGCGCGCTGCGCCGCATGCCGTGGGTCGTCGACGAGCAGGTCGTTCCCCGGTGGACGGTGCAGTTGTCGCTGTCGTTCGACCACCGGCTCGTGGACGGGGAGCTGGGCAGCCGGGTGCTCGCCCACGTCGGGCGGTTCCTGGAGGACCCGCTGTGGGGCCTGGCCCTGCGCTGAGGCCCCCGCAGACAGACGGCGCGTGGACGGACAACGAGGTCCGTCCACGCGCCGTCGCCGTACGCGCCGCGCGCGTCAGTCCACGACCTCGAACCCCACGCCGGCCGACGGCCGTGGCGCGACGTCGTCCGCCGCCGCGATGGGCTCGCCGACCTCCTCGGACGCGGCCAGCCGGAACCGCACGTACTCCAGCTCGCCGGAGAACTCGTGCCGGGCCGGGTAGCTCGGCGACACCGGCGAGTGGATGCTGCGCCCGATGTCCATGCCCGCGAACCCGTGGAAGAACGGCAGCAACCGCGGGAACAGCGCCGCGCCCGCCGCCTCGCCGTCCACGTACAGCCGGCCGACGCCCTGGCAGTCGGCGGTCTTGGTCAGCTCGAACGTCAGCTCCACCGGGCCCAGCGGCAGCTCGCCCTCGGACCGCAGCACGTGGTGCTCGCCGAGGTAGTTGTACTCGTACACCAGGCGGTTGTCCTTGATGTGCAGCACGTAGCCGCCGCTGACGTTGCCGAGCGCCACGATCACGCCGCCCTGCGCCGCGTCGGTGCGGCGCGCCCGCGCGGTGATGGCGTGCGAGCGGTTCATCGTCGGCGGCACCGCCGCGCCGGACACAGTCGGTACGCCCGCCAGGTAGGTGAAGACCAGCCGGTCCCGCACCGACCCGGGACGTGGCACCCGGGCCCGGACCGCGAATCCCCTGTCGTCCAGCGGCAGCACGTCGTAGCGGGCCGCCTCGATCCAGAACTCCTCGATGAGACGCCGCAGCACCTCCGGGTACTCGGCGGCGAGGTCCCGGCTCTCGGTCGGGTCCTCGTCGATCCGGTACAGCTCCCAGCGGTCCTCGTCCCACGAGGTGCCGCGCTCGTGGAACGCGACAGCCTTCCAGCCCTGGTGGTAGATGCCCCGGTGGCCGAACATCTCGAAGTACTGGCGGTCCCGCGACGGCGGCGCCGCCGGGTCGCGCAGCCCGTCGCGGAAGCTGCGGCCGTGCAGCGGCATCTGCGGTACGCCCCGGCGCACCGCGGGCGGCTGCACCCCGACCAGGTCGAGCACCGTCGCGGTGACGTCGATGCTGTGCTGGAACTGCGTGCGCACCTGCCCGCCGGGCACGTCACCGGCCGGCCAGCTCAGCACGAACGGCACCCGGACCCCGCCCTCGTGGGTGTGCTGCTTGTAGCGGCGGAACGGGGTGTTGCTGACCTGCGCCCAGCCCAGCGGGTAATTGCTCTGCGCCCGCGGGCCGCCGATCTCGTCGATCCGGTCCAGGCTGTCCTGGAGGTTCTCCGGCACCCGGTTCTGGAAGGCGGTGGGGTTGAGCGTGCCGAGCGGCGTGCCCTCCGGGCTGGCCCCGTTGTCCGACATGAGGACGAAGATCGTGTTGTCGAGGCGGCCGATCCGTTCCAGGAAGTCGACCAGGCGCCCGAGCTGGGCGTCGGTGTGGTCGACCATCGCCGCGTACGCCTCCTGCATGCGGGCGAACAGGCGGCGCTGCTCCGGCGGCACGTCGTCCCACGGCACGACGCCGGGGTTGTGCGGTGGCAGCGGCGCGTCCGGCGGGATGATGCCCAGCCCGATCTGCCGCCGGTGCCGGTCCGCGCGGACGACGTCCCAGCCGGCGTCGTAGCGGCCCCGGTACTTCGCCAGGTACTCCGGCGGGGCCTGGTGCGGGGCGTGCGCCGCGGCGTACGCGAGATAGAGGAAGAACGGCTTCTCCGGGGTGAACGACGTCTGGTCCCGGACGAACCCGATGGCCCGGTCGGTCAGGTCCTCGGTGAGGTGGTAACCCTCCTCCGGGGTGGCCGGCGGGTCCACCTGGTGGTTGTCGTGGACCAGCTCCGGATAGAAGTTGTCGGTCTCCGCCTCCAGGAAGCCGTAGTACCGCTCGAAGCCACGGCCCAGCGGCCACTGGTCGTACGGCCCGGACGGCGTGGTGTGCTCCAGGAAGCCGCTGTCGAAGTTGGACAGCATGCGCATGCCGACGCTGTGGTGGTTGCGGCCGGTGAGCACGCTGGCCCGGGTCGGCGAGCACAGCGGCGAGGTGTGGAAGTTGGTGTACCGCAGCCCGGACGCGGCCAGCCGGTCGATCGTCGGGGTGTCGATCTCGGCGCCGAAGCAGCCGAAGTCGGCGAACCCGACGTCGTCCAGCAGCACGTACACCACGTTCGGGGTGCCCGGGGCGGCCGACGGCGGCGCGCTCCAGTGCTCCGTCGAGTCGTGGTAGGTGCGTCCGATCGTGCCCTCGTACGGAGGGTCCGCCAGCGAACTGGTCACGGTACGCCTCAGCCGGCCGTCGTGCCGCCGTCGAGGACGAGCGTGTGGCCCGTGACCATCCGCGCCTCCTCGCTGGCGAGGAACACCACCGCGTCGGCGGAGTCCCGTGGCGTCGCCATGCGGCCCAGCGGAATGGACGCGCGGAAGTTCTCCCGGGCGCTGTCCGGCACGTCGCCCATGCCACCGAGGAACGCCGACAGCATCGGCGTCTCGGTCGCCGCCGGGGCGATCGCGTTGACCCGGATGCCGTGCGGCGCGAGTTCCAGCGCCAGCGCCTTCATCAGGCCGATGACGCCGTGCTTGGCGGCGGTGTACGGCGCGTACCGGGGGCGGGCGATGACGGCCTGCAGGGACGCGGTGAACACGATCGCGCCGCCGCCGGCCTCGATCAGCGCGGGCACGGCCGCCTGCGCGGTCCAGAACGCGCCCTTGAGGTTGACGTCGATCACGCGGTCCAGCGTCGCCTGGTCCACCTCGTCGACCGGTCCGGTGAACGGCGTACCGGCGTTCGCGTGCATGAGGTCGAGCCGCCCGAACCGCTCGACGGCGGTCTCGACGGCGGCGCGGCAGTCCTGCGCCCGGGTGACGTCGCAGGCCACGCCGACGACGGCGGACCCGAAGCCGGCGGCCGCCTCGGCGGCGCGGTCGCCGTCGAGGTCGGCGATGACGACGCGCGCGCCCTCCTCGACCAGCCGGCCGACGGTGGCCAGTCCGATGCCGCTGGCGCCTCCGGTGACGACGGCGACGCGGTCAACCAACCTCATGTGCTGCTCCTGTTGAATCGGTCCAGGAGGTCGCCGCTCAGGGTGGGCACCGCGGACAGCAGCCTCTGGGTGTAGGGGTGCTGAGGGTCGGAGTAGATCGATTCGGTGTCACCCGTCTCGACGATCCGGCCCTGGTTCATCACCGCGATCCGGTCGCAGAGGTACCGGACCACGGACAGGTCGTGGGAGACCAGGATCAGGGTCAGCTTGAACTGCTCGGCCAGGTCGGTGAGCAGGTTGAGGATCTGCGCGCGCACCGACACGTCGAGCGCGCTGACCGGCTCGTCCCCGACGATGACCTTCGGCCCGGCCGCGAGGGCGCGGGCGATAGCGATGCGCTGCCGCTGACCGCCGGAGAACTGGTGCGGGTAGCGGGTCACCGCCTCCTCGGGCAGGCCGACGGAGTGCATCAGCTCGGCCACCCGGGCCCGGTGGTCGCCGGGCAGGCGCAGCGCGCGCATCGGCTCCGCGATGATGTCCGCGACGCGCATCCGCGGGTTCAGCGACGACATCGGGTCCTGGAGCACCATCTGCACGTCGCGCCGCAGGAACGCGAGCTTCCGCTCCGGTACGCCGCTGATGCGCTGGCCGTTGTAGAACGCGGTGCCCGACGTCGGCTGGTCGAGGGCCATGAGGATGCGCGACAGCGTCGACTTGCCGGAGCCGCTCTCCCCCACGATGCCGAACGCCTCGCCCTCGTGGACCTGCACGCTCACGCCGTCGAGCGCGCGGATCGGCTGGCCCGGCGTACGCAGCGACCGCCGCGGGGCGCGGTACTCGCGCACCACGTCGACGGCTTCCAGCAACGGGGTGGTGGTCATGCGCTGGCCTTCCCGCTTCCTAGGGGCTGGTCGCTCTCGATCGGGTGGTGGCAGGCGGCCCGCTGGGTGCTGCCGGGCGGCGCCGTCAGCAGCGGCACGGTGCCGCAGACGTCGTCGGCGCGCGGGCAGCGGTTGCGGTACACGCAGCCGGTGGGGAACGACCCGAGCGACGGCACGCGGCCCGGGATCGTCGACAGCCGGCCGCTGCCGTCGGTGCTCTCCAGCACCGTCGACGCCCGCAGGCCCGCCGTGTACGGGTGCCGGGGCGAGTCGAACACGGTCGTCACGTCGCCGTGCTCGACGATCGAGCCGCCGTACATGACGAGCAGTTCCTCGCAGATGCTGGCGACCACCGGCAGGTCGTGCGTGATGAGCAGCAGCGACGCGCCCTCCTCGCGCACCAGCGTGTCCATCAGCCGCAGCATCTCCGCCTGCACCGTGACGTCCAGCGCGGTGGTGGGCTCGTCCGCGACCAGCACGGCCGGGTCGCACGCCAGCGCGATGGCCAGCACGACGCGCTGGCGCTGACCGCCGGAGAGCTGGTGCGGGTACTTGCGCGCGGTCCGGTCGGGCTCGGGCAGCTGGACCCGTTCGAGCAGTTCGACGGCGCGGGCGGAGGCCGCCGCGCGGCTCATCCCCTTGTGCAGCCGCAGCGACTCGGCGACCTGGTTGCCGACCCGCATCAGCGGGTTCAGCGCCGTCATCGGCTCCTGGAACACCATGGCGATGTCGTTGCCGCGGACCGCGCACATCTGCTTGTCGGACAGGTCGAGCAGGTTCCGCCCGTTGAGCAGCACCCGGCCGGACGCGGTCACACCGTGCGGCAGCAGGCCCATCAGCGCGAGCGCGGTCAGGGACTTGCCGCAGCCGGACTCGCCGATGAGCCCCATCCGCCGGCCCCGCCCGATCTCGAACGAGACGCCCTTGACGGCCTGGATGTCGTGGACCTTGACGACGAGGTCCTCCACCACGAGCCCGCTCACGCCGGTCACCGTCCTCTCAGCCGCGGGTCGAGGGCGTCGCGCAGCCCGTCGCCCATGAGGTTGAAACCGAGCACCGACAGGGCGATGGCCAGACCGGGCCAGACGGCCAGCATCGGCTGCACGACGAAGTAGTTCTGGGCCTCCTGGAGCATCCGGCCCCAGGTGGGGGTCGGCGGCGGGGTGCCGTACCCGAGGTAGGACAGCGCCGCCTCGGCGAGCACCGCGTGCGCGAACGACACCGACGCCTGCACGATCAGCAGGGCCGCGATGTTGGGCAGCACGTACCGGACCATGAGCACCACGCCCCGGCGGCCGTAGCTGCGCGCGGCCAGCACGAAGTCGCTCTGCAGCACCTGCATCGCGCCGGCCCGGGTGAGGCGGCCGAACACCGGGACGTTGGCGACGCCGATCGCGATCATTCCGGTGAGCGTGGACGCGCCGAAGCCTGCCGCCAGGATGATCGCCAGCAGGATGGCCGGGAACGCGAACACGATGTCCAGCGCCCGCATCACCGGCTCGCTGAGCCAGCGGTGCCCGGTGGCGGCGAGCAGACCCAGCGGTACGCCGACGACGGCCGCGATCGCCACCGCGACGACGCCGACGAACAGTGTGGTCCGCGCGCCGACGAGGAGCTGGCTGACGATGTCCCGGCCGAAGTGGTCGGTGCCGAGCCAGTGGTCGCCGCCCGGGGAGAGCAGCGTCTGCGACGGGTCGACCCGGGTGGGGTCGTACGGCGTCCAGAGGAACGACACCAGCGCGGTGAGGACGACCAGGCCCACCAGGCCGGCGCCGATCACCAGCGTGAGGTTCCAGCGGCGGCGCGGCTTGACCGGGCCGGCCGCGACGACGTCGGCGGTGGCGTCCGGTGGGGCGTCGGCGACTGATGTCATGCCTTGCTCCTCAGCCTGGGGTCGACCGCGTGGTACACCACGTCGACGACGAAGTTGATCAGAAGCACCGCGGCGGTCAGCACCATCACCGTGCCCTGCACCTTCAGCAGGTCGCGGTTGCCCACGTCCTGCAGCAGCATCCGGCCGAGACCGGGCAGGCCGAAGACGTTCTCGATCACGACGGTGCCGATGAGCAGCGTCGCGAGTTGCAGACCGAGGACGGTGATGACCGGAATGGCCGCGTTGCGCAGCGCGTGCCGGGTCAGCGCCTGCGAGCGGCTGAGCCCCTTGGCCCGCGCGGTCTGGATGAAGTCCTCCTGCATGACCTCGACCACCGCGGACCGGACGTAGCGCATCAGGATCGCGCCCTGGGCCACGCCGAGGACCAGCGCCGGCATCAGCAGGGCCCGCACGGCGCCGCCGAAGTCGTCCCATCCGGTGAACCCGCCGGCGGGCAGCCACTGCAGCTTCACCGCGAACACGGTGATGAGCAGGATGCCGAGCCAGAACGACGGAACGGCGATGCCGACCTGGCTCAGCGCGGACAGCGCCGTGCCGATCGCGGTCCGGCTCTTCACCGCGGCGAGGATGCCCAGCGGTACGGCGATGAGCAGCGCCAGCGTCATCCCGGCCAGGATCAGCGGCACCGTCACGCCGAGCTTGTCGCCGATCTCCGAGCCGACCGACACCCCGCTCAGCGGCGAGATGCCGAAGTCACCGCGGATCAGGCCGCCGGCCCAGTCGAGGTACCGCTCGGTGAAGGGGCGGTTCGTCCCGAACTGCTCCCGCAGCGCCTCCAGCGCCTCCGGCGTGGCGTTCACGCCGAGCATCGCCTGCGCCTGGTCGCCCGGCAGCAGCGACAGCATCGTGAAGACGAGGATCGACGCGGCGAACAGGGATACCGCGAGGATGGCCAGCCGCCGGACGAAGTAGATCACCATGCCTGTGTGCTCCCACTCCGAATCATGGCCTGATCATCACCATCTTGGTCACGGTCAGCTCCTCCATGGCGAAGCGCGGTCCCTCCCGGCCGATGCCGGAGTCCTTGACGCCGCCGTACGGCATGTTGTCGGCGCGGAAGCCGGGCACCTCGTTGACGAGCACGCCACCGACGTCGAGGCGGCGCACCACGTCGAGGGCCACCGCCAGGTCGCGGGTGAAGACGGCGGCCTGGAGCCCGTAGCGGGACCGGTTGACCAGCTCGACTGCCGCGTCCATGTCCGGCACCGACCGGACGCAGACCACCGGCCCGAAGATCTCCTCCGCCCAGCACTCGGCGTCCTCGGGGACGTCGACGAGCACCGTCGGCTGCAGCACCCGGCCCTGCGCCGTACCGCCGGCCAGGCAGCGCGCCCCGGCGGCGACCGCGCGGTCCACCCACGAGTGGACCCGCTCGGTGGACGCCTCGTCCACCAGGGCGGACACGCGGGTGTCGGCGGACCGGGGATCACCTGTGGTGACGTTCGCCAGCAGCGGCCGGAGGCGGTCCAGCAGCGCCTCGCGGACCGGCTCCTCGACGATCACCCGCTGCACGCTGATGCACGCCTGGCCGGAGGCGTAGAACCCGCCGCGTACGACCGCTTCCGCAGCCCGGTCGAGGTCGGCGTCGCGGCCGACGACGAGCGCCGCGTTGGACCCGAGTTCCAGCAGCACCTTGCGCGGGGCCGCGGCGCGGGCGATCTGGTGGCCGACCTGCGCGGACCCGGTGAACGACACGGCGGCGACGCGCGGGTGGGTGGTCAGGAGCTTGCCGACCTCGACACCGCCGGTGACGAGCTGGACGCCGGCGGCCGGGCAGCCCGCCCGGCGGAACAGGTCGATCAGCACCAGCGTGGCCAGCGGCGTGTTCGGCGCCGGCTTGACGATCACCGGGCAGCCCGCCGCCACCGACGGTGCGACCTTGTGGGCGGCCAGCAGCAGCGGGTAGTTGAACCCGGTGATGCCGACGACGACACCGACCGGACGGCGTACCCAGAAGCCGAGCATGCCCTCGCCGGCCGGCTGCATGTCCAGCGCCACCGTCTCGCCGGTGAGGTGCCCGACCTCCTCGGCCGCCGTCTCCAGCGTGACCAGCGTGCGGGCGACCTCGACCCGGCAGTCGACAAGCGGCTTGCCGGTCTCCAGGACCAGCAGTTCGGCGAGGTCGTCGGCGCGGGCGCGGACCTCGGCGGCGACTGTCGTGAGGATGGCGCGCCGCCGATGACCGGGCAGGCCGGCCATCTCCGCGGCGACCTCGTGCGCGGCGTCGACAGCCGCTTCCGCGTCGGCGGTGTCACCCCAGGGCGCCTGGGTCACGGTGCTGCCGTCGTACGGGAAACGGACCGGCGCGGTCTGCGCGGTGGTGGCCCAGCCCGCGCCGATCGGCAGGCCGGCGGGCAGCGCGGTCAGCAGCTCCTGCGCGGTCACGACGCCGCACCCGTCGCGGCGCCGGTGAGGAAGGCCAGCGCCGCCTCGGCGTAGACCCTGGTCTTGCGGACGATGTCGTCGACCTCGACGTACTCGTCGGGCTGGTGGGCGATCCACTTCGGGCCGGGGCCGTACACCACGTTCGGGATGCCGCTGTCGCGCCACAGGATGGTGCCGTCGGTCGCGCCGGGCACTCCGCCGAAGACCGGCGCCGTACCGGTGACGGCGCTGTGCGCCTGCGCCACCGCCAGGGAGATCGGGTGGTCCTCCGGGGTGACCGCGCACGGCCGGTCGTCGACGACCTCGACGGCGAAGCTGACGCCGTGCCGGGCGCCGATTTCGTCGGCGTCGGAGCGCACGCGCGCGGCGAGCGCGGCGTGGTCGACACCGGGGACGGTCCGGCAGTCCACGCCGAGCACGGCGCGGCCGGGGATGACGTTGAGCTGGTTGGCGGAGCCGGCGTCCAGGACCGTGGGGGTCAGGAACGTCAGGCCGAGGTGCTCGTGCTCCCCCGGGTCGGCCTGCAGCTCCTTCTGGTACCGGCCGAGCGCGGCCACCAGTTCCGCCACCGCCGGCACGGGGTTGCGGCCGTGCTGCGGCATCGCGCCGTGCGCCATCTTGCCGGTGCAGGTGACCAGCAGGCGGACCGCGCCCTTGGCGACCGCGCAGATCTCCTCCGCCTCCGGCTCGCAGATGATCGCGGCGTCCACCCCGCGGGCCAGCGCGGTGGTGGTGAAGTGCTTCGCGCCGAGCATCTGGCCCTCCTCGTCCACCAGGGCCGCCACCACGATCCGGCCCGGGAACGGTCCGGCCAGCTCGACGGCCCGGGCCGCGTGGATCATCGCGGCGACGCCGGCCTTCATGTCGGCGGAGCCGCGACCGTACAGCCGCCCGTCGACGATGTCGCCGCCGAACGGGTCGACCGTCCACTCCTCGGGAGAACCCTCGGTGACGACGTCGGTGTGCCCCTCGAACATCAGCGTCGGGCCGGGCAGGCCGCCCTCCACCACCGCCACCACGTTGGGCCGCCCGGGAACGACCTCGGTGACCTCCGGCCGCCAGCCGAAGCCCCGCATGACCTGCGCGACGAGCTCCGCCACTGGCTGCTCGCTCCGCCCCTGCGCGGCGTCCCAGGTCGAGGGGATGCGGACCAGGTCCTGGGTGAGCGACACGACGGCTTGCTCGTCCACGAGATGGCCGGCGCGGAGGGAGGCATGGG